>NZ_CP029161.1:0-313068 GCF_003096055.1 Buchnera aphidicola (Melanaphis sacchari) | reverse complement strand
TGAGGAATATTGCAGATGAAGTAGGTGCATATTTTATGGTAGATATAGCGCATATAGCTGGTTTAGTAGCAACGAATCTTTATCCGAGTCCAATTAATTATGCGCATGTTGTTACAACTACCACTCACAAGACTTTAGCTGGTCCTCGAGGAGGATTAATTATTGCTAAAAATGGTAGTGATAAATTTTATCAAAAATTAAATTTATCTGTTTTTCCAGGAAGTCAAGGCGGTCCGCTTATGCATATTATTGCAGCCAAAGCTATTGCTTTTAAAGAAGCTTTACATCCGAGTTTTAAGGAATATCAAAAGCAAGTTATTATTAATGCAAAAAAAATGGTTTCAATATTTTTAGAAAATAATTATCAGATTGTATCTGGAAATACGTTTAATCATTTATTTGTAATAAATTTAATAAATAAAAAAATAACAGGAAAAGAAGCTGACTATATTTTAGGAAAAGCGAATATTGTTGTTAACAAAAATACTGTTCCTAACGATCCGAGAAGTCCATTTATAACTTCTGGAATACGTATTGGAACAGCGGCTGTTACAAGAAGAGGTTTTAAAGAAAAAGAAGTATCTCAAATATCTAATTGGATTATTAAAATTTTAAATGATATTGAAAACAAAAAAAATATTTTTAAAATAAAAAATGAAGTATTAGAATTATGTAATGATTATCCTGTTTACAAATAAATAATAATTTTTTTCTAATTTATATTGGTAATTTTATTTTTATTTTTGAAAAATCTATTTCTTTTACATTATTTAAATAAGGGACGATTCCTAACAATGGTGATTTAATATAATTTAATAAAGTTTGAATGTAAAACAAAGTGTATTTATTATTTGGATTTATATTATTTGCGATCCATCCTGAGCAAATTAAGTTTTCTGAAAAAATTGCTTTTTCAGTCAAAATTGCATGATTAATACATCCTAATTTTATTGCAACAACTAAAACAACTTTTAACTTTTCTTCTTTTACCCAATCTGAAAAGGTATATTTTTGAGATAAAGGCGTATACCATCCGCCAGCACCCTCGATTAAAATCCAATTAGATTTTTCAGTAATTTTTTTTAAAAAAAGAGATAAATATTTTTTTTCTATTTTTTTTTCTTGTAACATACTTAATATATGAGGTGGCGCATTTTCAATAAAAGAAATTGGATTAATTTCTATATCACTTAATAAAGTAGAACTATTTTTTCTTAAAATTAATACGTCTTGATTAAAAAAACTACCGTTTTCTTTTTTTATCATTCCCGAAGAAACAGGTTTATAACCAGCTGTTTTATAACCTAATTCGCTAGCTTTTTTTAATAAAATACTACTTACAATTGTTTTTCCGATATTAGTATCAGTTCCAGTAACAAAAAATTTTTTTATCATAATATACTTACTATTAATAAAAGTTTAATTTTTAAAAATTTTAAAGAATAAAAAATTAAGTAACTCAAACCAATTTATTCTATGTATTTTATATTTTTATTAATACTAGAATATAATGGTTGGTTACTCGAATCAAAAAAAATATTTTTTATTTGTTTTAAATAGCAGCGTTATAGTATTTTTCTTTATTTATTTTTTTAGATTTTAAATAAAAATTTTTTTGATTGTTTTTAAAAAACTTATTTTCTTTATTATTAGAATATAAATTTAATTTTTTAAAAAGTTTTAAATCATTTTCTTTTTTTGGATTACTTGAAGTCAGTAATTTGCATCCATAAAAAATAGAATTAGCTCCAGCCATAAAACACATTGCTTGCATTTGTTCATTCATATTTTCTCGACCTGCAGATAATCTAATGTACGCTTTAGGGATCATAATTCGAGTCGCTGCAATAACACGAATAAAATCAAATTCATCTATATCTGGAGCATTTTCTAAAGGTGTACCTGGTGTTTTTACCAGCATATTTATAGGAACGCTTTCAGGAGGAGTAGGCAAGTTAGATAATTCTATTAATAACTCCATTCGATCTTGGGTATTTTCTCCTAATCCTATAATCCCCCCAGAACATACTTTCATACCAGAATCGCGAACGATTTTTAATGTATTTAAACGCTCTTCATATGTTCTAGTTGTAATAATACTTTTGTAAAAATTAGCAGATGTATCTAAATTATGATTATAAAAA
The DNA here is from genome assembly GCF_003096055.1 of Buchnera aphidicola (Melanaphis sacchari). Taxonomy (NCBI): domain Bacteria; kingdom Pseudomonadati; phylum Pseudomonadota; class Gammaproteobacteria; order Enterobacterales; family Erwiniaceae; genus Buchnera; species Buchnera aphidicola. The sequence continues at coordinate 310,924 of NZ_CP029161.1, read as the reverse complement.
TCTAGCCCTGCATCAGATAATCTTTTCGCTTGAGAATTATTTAAAGTACCTAAAGTCATGCACGTTTCCATCCCCATTTTTTTTACTTCATAAATAATTTTTTCTAAATATGGCATGTCTTTTTCTTTAGGATTTTTCCATGCAGCACCCATGCAAAATCGATTTGAACCTGAATTTTTAGCTTGTTTTGCAGCTTTTAAAATTTGTTTTATTTCTAATAAAGGTTCTTTTTTTACGCTTGTTTTATACCTTGCACTTTGTGGGCAATATTTACAATCTTCCGGACAAGATCCAGTTTTAATTGACAGTAAAGTACTGATTTGCATTTTATTTGGATTAAAATTTTCACGATGTTTTTTCTGAGCTTCAAACATAAGATCAAAAAAAGGTTTGTTAAAAAGTTTTTTAGTGTTTTTCAAAGTCCATAATTTTTTCATATTGACCTCCAAAAAAATATGATTTTTTTAATTAAACGTTTATAATAGGCTATTCAATATTTTTATATATAAATAATAAATGAATCAATCTGATATATTGTTTGATTATAAGCATATTTGGCATCCTTATTCATCTATAATCAAACCTCTTCCTTGTTATTCGGTGATCTCGGCCAAAGGTGTTCATTTAAAACTTCAAAATGGAAAAAAAATAGTAGACGGTATGTCTTCATGGTGGTCTACTATACATGGTTATAATCATCCTATATTAAATAAATCTTTAATAAAACAAATTCGGAAAATGTCCCATGTTATGTTTGGAGGTATTACTCATCCAGCAGCAATTGCATTGTGTAGAAAGTTAGTCAAATTAACTCCAGAAAAATTAGATTGCGTTTTTCTTTCTGATTCTGGATCAATAGCTATTGAAGTTGCAATAAAAATGTTAATTCAATATTGGGAATCTTTAGGTCAAACGCGAACAAAATTTTTAACAATCCGTAATGGATATCATGGTGATACCTTTTCTGCAATGTCTATTTCAGATCCTGAAAATTCTATACATAAAATATATAATCATTTCTTACCAAAAAATTTCTTCGCTAAAGCACCTGTTTCTTCTTTTTATGATAGCTGGGACCCTACTGATAGTATATCTTTTAAAAAGATAATAGAAAAACATTCTTTTAAAATCGCTGGAGTTATATTAGAGCCTATTGTACAAGGCGTTGGGGGGATGAAATTTTACCATCCTAAATTTTTAAAGGAAATAAAAAAACTATGTAAATATTATTGCATTCCATTAGTTTTTGACGAAATTGCAACAGGTTTTGGAAGAACTGGAAAGCTTTTTGCTTTTCAACACGCTAATGTTATACCTGATATATTATGTTTAGGAAAAGCCATGACTGGAGGAATGATTACGTTGGCTGCTACTTTGACCACACGAAAAATTGCAGATACGATTAGTAAAAGTAAAGCTAATTGTTTTATGCACGGCCCTACCTACATGGGTAATCCATTAGCATGTGCAGTAGCAAATGCTAACATAAAAATCTTAGAAAAAAACATATGGCAACAACAAATTTCTAATATTGAAAAGCAACTACGTATTGAATTACTACCATTAATAAAACATCCGAGAGTAATAGATGTTCGTGTTCTAGGAGCCATTGGTGTCGTTGAATGTTTTCATTACGTTAATATGAAATTGATACAAAAATTTTTTGTTAAAAAAGGTGTTTGGATAAGACCCTTTAGAAAAATTATTTATATTGTACCTCCTTATATCATTAACAATGATGCATTAAAAAAACTTACTAACGCAATCAAAGATGCTTTAAACAAAGATGAATTATTTAAAAACACTTAAATTTTTATATATAAAATTAAATTATACATGAAGTTATCCATAGAGGCCCCTTACTAGTAGAATATCTATTAAGATATTTTAACTCTCCAGTTTTTTTACAAATATTATATATACTAAAAAAGTTTGATTTTTGACCGGCGCTGATCAAATAATTGTCATTTTTATCAATATAAAAAGCGCGTGGTTGTTCTTCTGTTTTATACATTTTATAAAAAATAATTGTATTGTTTATTTTATTTACGTGAAATAATGAAATACTATTAAAAAATCTATCAGAAACATATAAAAATTTACCACATGATGTTAAATGAATGTCAGACGACCAATATTTTTTTAAAATTAAATTACCTAATATTTTAGAATTTTGTATATTTTTTACTTTAAAAATATTATTTTTAGTGTATATGTTCCAAACATCAATAGTGCCATTTAGTTCGTTAATAGTATAAGAAAAATCTTTTTTTGGATGAAAAATGATATGCCTTGGTCCTGATTTATTTAAAGAAGAAGCAAATTTTTGTTCTGTGCTTTTTAAGATCCCATGATCTGTTAGATAATATAAATAAATACGATCTTTTTTCAAAGAAGTAATGAATAAAACGTTATATTTGTCATTGAATTGAGCTGCATGACAACCTTGAATGTTATAAATAACCTGCATAGGATCTTGGGGAATATTGTCTTTGTTTAAAGAACTAACACTCATACAATTTCCATGATATGAACTACAAAACAAAAATTTTTTTTTACTATCAAAAGAAATATAATTAGGACTTGCGGGAAGAGTACTTTCACCTTTCTTTACTAAGAAACCATTGTTTTTTATAAAGTATGTAATAATTCTATTATTAGGGCGAATACCAGCGTATAAAAAAGAATTTTTTATAATTTTTATAGGTTGAACTTGACCATTGGTATTAATTTTATCTATTAATTCCATTTTTCCATTTTCGTATAAATTCCACGTTTCTATATTTTGACTTTCAGGATTTGAAATATAAACGATTTGTTTCATATAATCTCCGTATAAAATATTATAAATGTACAAAATATCTATTAAATATAATAAATTATGCATTAATTTATATTATTTATTTTTTAAACACTCAATTAATATTTTTTTAAAAAAAAATTTAATCAGCGCATAATATAAAGTAATAATTTCATGTGATGTCTTTTTTTAGATCATTTAAAAAATTTATAATCCATTTAAGTCGTAAATCATCATTTTGAAACCGATGAAAAAATTTTAGTTTGATCGTATTTTCCATTTTCCATAAATGAGGTTCTTTTTGAAACTTTTTTAATAAATTTTTTGTATTAAAATAAGCATTTTTGTCAAACTCTATAATTCCAATGTTTTTATTAGACTTAATTTTTAAAATGCCAATTTTTTCTGTTATTAATCTAATTTTAGTAATATAAATTAAATTTTTTGCAAAATATGGCAATTTTCCGAATTTTTTAATTAATTGAAATTTTATTTTATCTATTTCTCTTTCTTTTTTAGCGCTTGATAATTTTTTATAAAAATATAATCTTTGGTTAATATTATGAATATAATTAGAAGGCAATAAAGCAGGTATATAGCACTCAATATCTGATTTTTTTTCTAGCTCTTCTAATGAAAGCGGTTTTTTTTTATTCTTTAAAAATTTGATAGTTTTATTTAATAATTTTATATATAAAGAAAAACCAATAGTATTTATATGACCGCTTTGTTCTTTTCCTAATAATTCTCCTACACCTCTAATGTCTAAATCTTCATTTGATAAAGAAAAACCTGCGCCAAAATCATTTATTGAAGAAATAGCGTGTAATCTCTTTTGCGCATCAGAAGTAATATTTTTAAAACTATTTACAAGAAAAAATGCATATCCTTGATAACAAGATCTACCTACCCTTCCGCGTAATTGATGTAATTGAGATAATCCAAAATGATTTGAATTTTCAATAATAATTGTATTAGCTGTAGCTATGTCAATACCACTTTCAATAATAGTAGTACATACTAAAATATTAAATTTTTGATTATAAAAATCATGCATAATTTTTTTTAATTCAATGTTTTTCATCTCTCCATGACCAATTCTAATAATAGCTTCAGGAATTAAATTTGATAATTTTAAAGCTACTTTACTAATATTTTGAACTTTATTATATATGTAATATACTTGCCCCCCTCGAGCTATTTCTCGTAATATAGCTTTTTTTATTAAATTAGGATTATATTCTGCAACAAATGTCTTTATTTGTAATCTTTCATGAGGAGGTTCAGCTATAATAGAAAGATCTTTAATTCCTGTCAAAGCCATATTCAAAGTTCTTGGTATAGGAGTTGCTGTTAAAGTTAGTATATCAATATTAGAATATAACTTTTTAATTTCTTCTTTGTGATGAACTCCAAATCGATGTTCTTCATCAATAATTAACAAACCAAGATCATTCCATATTATATTTTTTAATAAAATTTTATGCGTTCCAATTAAAATATCAATAGTTCCATTTTGGGTGTTTTTTAAAATATTATTTTGTTCTTTTTCGTTTTGAAATCTAGATAATATACCAATTTGAATAGATAAATTAAAAAAACGTTTTTTAAAATTTTCAAAATGTTGCTGAGCTAATAAAGTTGTTGGAACTAAAACTATTACTTGTTTTTTATTAGAGACACATATAAAAGAAGCTCTTATTGCTACTTCTGTTTTTCCAAATCCTACATCTCCGCAAATCAATCGATCCATGGGAATTGATTTTTGCATATCATTCAATACGGAATTTATTACTTTTTCTTGATCTAAGGTAATTTTAAATGGAAATCTTTTGCAAAATTTTCTGTATTGTTCTTCGTTTTTTTTAAATGCAAACCCGCGTTGAGATAATCTATTTGCGTAAATTTCTAATAAAATTACTGCATGATCATATAATTTAGTACTGATTTTCTTTTTTTCTTTGTTCCACTTATCACTCCCCAATTTATGAAGTATAATATTTTCTTTATTTACACTAAAATAAGGTGAAATCAAATGCAAATGTGAAATAGGAACATATAATTTATTTTCCTCTGCATATAAAATTATTAGATATTCTGATTCTATACTAGAAGTTTTTATAGTAGTTAACCCTTGGTATCTTCCAATACCATGTTCAATATGAACAATCGGATCATTAATACTTAATGTATTAAGGTCGTTTTTTTGAAAAAATTTTTTTTGCATTAAAATTTTATTATTTTTTTGATTTATTTTGATAAATATTTTTTCTGAAATAAATAAAAAATTGTTTTTTATCTATTAGATCTTTATTTAAATTTCCCATATTTTAAAAGTAATTAAAATTTTGATTTATTTTGTAAAAATTTTAATGTTTTTCTGAAAATAAAAATTTTTTTTAAAAATAAAATTTTTTGAGAATATAAAAAAATATTTTATTTATATTAGATAAACATTTTTTAAAAAGATAATTTTTTCATTTTAATGTACATATTATCCTTATAGATGTTGAATTAATATTTTTTATTTTAAATAAATAATATTTTAAAAAAATTTTAAAAATTTTTATTAAAATATTTTATGTGAATTATTAAGAGAATTGAAATTTTTTGATAAATTATATTTGTTATTTTTATAGTTTTTTGTATGCTGACAATAAAAAAATATTTTTTTAAAGCTAAGTTTATTTTTTTATATAAAAATTTTTATATCAATTATTTTTTCTAAAAATGAATTTAAAAAAAATATTTTTTTAACTTGTTGAGATAATTTTACTTATTTTAAAAAAATTATTATTTATATTAAAAATTACATAAATTATTTTATATAAATAATATCTGCTGAAAAGAATTTAAATTGCAACAAATAAAACTCATTTTTTTAATTAAATAAATTATATAACATAATAATGTTAGAAGAAATAATTTTATTATGAAGTAAAATATTTGCATTTAAAAATATTCTAAATTTAGAAATAAATTTTTTAGTTATTTTGTTATATATCTTACTTATTCAAATTTTTACATATAAAATAAAATCAATATATTGATCTAAAAATATCTTTAGCATATAAGATGAAGTATAATAACTTATATAAATTTTATATATATCTTAAAACTATTTTATAAGTTAATTATATTAACCTTGAAGGTAATAATTATCTTAATAATATTTAATAAAATGTTAACTAAAAGAAATTATACATGTATAAACCCATATATATATTTATTGGTTTACGTTACCTATGGAACTCTCATTTACCAATTTTTAAAAAAATTATTACCATTTTTTCTATTTCTAGTATTAGTCTAGGAATATTTTCAATGATAATGACAGTATCTGTAATAAATGGCTGTCAATATTCTTTTAAAAAAAATTTTTTATCTTTTATTCCGCATTTAATCATTACCAATAAAAATCAAAAAATTAATAAATTAAATTTTCCTAAAAATATATTACAATCAGAAAATATTGAAAAATTTTCTGATTTTATTAATAGTAAAGTGATTATTAAAAATAAAAATATAATAAATATTGCAGATATGATTGGTATTGATAGTAACAATTGTGAATTCTTGAATAATTATAACATTAAAAATGTTCTACCTACACTTTTTCTTGAAAAAAAAAATATAATTATAGGAAAAGAATTAGCTAAAAACTTACATGTAAATATAAATGATACAATTTCTTTAATATATTTACCTACGCATAAAAAAGAACTGTTTGAAAAATCCTTTAAAACAAAAACATTTAAAATAACTGGTATATTTTCAACAAATAACGAAATTGATTATTATCAAATATTAATCAATAAAAATCATGCTTTAAATTTTTTACATTATTCTAAAAATTTAGTTACTGGTTGGAGAATATGGCTAAAAGATCCATTTTCTTCAAGTAAAATAAAAAATTTAAAAAATGATCTAATATTATTAGATTGGAAAACAGAAAAAGGTGAATTTTTTAAAATGATGAAAGTTGAAAATTATATGATGTTATTTTTTTTGATTTTAATTTTATTAATAGTGATATGCAATGTAATAATTATTTTTACTATTAATGTAATAGACAAAAAAAATATTATTGCTATTTTCCAATCTCAAGGATTATCTAACAAAAAAATTGCATTAATATTTATTATATTAGCATTAAGTACATCAATCATTGGAAGCATCATTGGAACAACAATGAGCGTTATATTGATTATGCAAAAAAAAATTTTAGATTTTATAATTCACTTATTTTTTAGCAATGTTAAAATACCAATAAACATTCAATTGCATCAAATTTTTTTAATTAATATAGTCTTTATTTTTTTTAGCATTATATCGATAATATATCCAACTTGCTATATTATTAAACGTACAACTTATAAAGTTTTATCTGATGAATAATATTATTTTACAAGGAATTAATTTAACTAAGTTTTTTTATAGTCAGGGGAAAATAGTATATATATTAAAAAATATATCTTTTAAAATAAATCAAGGCGATATAGCAATTATTACAGGAAAATCTGGATCTGGTAAAAGCACTCTATTGCATATTATAAGTGGATTAGATTGTCCAAATTTTGGTGAAGTATTATTTAACGGAATTTCATTAAATTCTATATCATCTAATGAAATGGCAAGATTAAGGAGGTCAAAAATAGGTTTTATTTATCAATTTCACCATTTGCTCTTAGATTTTAATGTTTTTGAAAATGTCGCAATGCCATTACTTATTAATAATAAAAGCATTAAAGAATCTAAAGAAATAGTATTTGAAATATTAAAAAAAGTAAATCTAGAAAAAAAAATAAATAAGTATCCATCTGAATTATCAGGCGGAGAAAGACAACGAGTTGCCATAGCTAGAGCTTTAGTTCATCAACCTACTCTAATTATCGCTGATGAACCTACTAGTAATTTAGATCAATATAATACTGATGTTATTTTTGATATAATATTTGAGCTAAATAGTACTTTAAAAACTTCTTTTGTAATCGTCACTCATAATTCTTGTTATATAAAACAATCTTCTATTTTATTTCAAATAAAAAATAGTCAATTATTTAATGAAAAAATTAAATGAATTTTTTACCATTTTTCATTGCAAAACGTTTATGCATTCAGAATTCTAATAATAGAATGACATTATTAATCTCTTTTTTATCAAAAGCAGGTATTTCTATTAGCATATTTGCATTAATTATAAGCTTTAGCGCTTTAAATGGGTTTCAGAAATTAATTAATAAAAATGTTTTATCTTCTATACCTCATGGAATCATTGTTTCAGCAAATAATTCACCATTAAATTGGAAATATATTGAAAAAAAATTAAATACCTTGCCTGATATTATTTATTCTGAACCTTATTTATTAATGAATGGTATTTTATTAAAAAATAATCAAATTAAATTAATTCATATTAAAAGTTTTAAACATTCAAAATACTTAAAAAAATATTTTTACTTTACTAAAAAATTATATAATTTTGATTTTTATAATAAAAACGAAATTATTATTTCTTCGGAAATATCAAATAATTTATCAATACATGAAGGCGATTTAGTTGATTTAATTATTTTAGAAAAAATATCTGATATTCAAAAATATAGTATGCAAAAATTTTCTTTTAAAATTAAAGCTATATTTCAATCCAACGGAATATCAAATTCTGACATGATTTTGATACCGTGGATTTTTTTTCAAAAAACATTTCACTTTAGTAATGAAGTTAAAGCAATTGAAATATATATGTCTAATCCATTAAAAGCAGAAAAAATTATTTTTAATGCAGCTAAAAAAATAAAAGTTCCTTTATTTTTGTATACTTGGATTGGAAGTTATAAAAATATTTACCATAATATTAAAAAAATTAAATCAATTATTTATATAACATTAATTTTATTAATCATAATTTCATGTTTTAGTATTATTTCTATTTCTTTAATATCAATAGCTAAAAAAACTAAAGAAATTGCAATTTTAAGAAGTATTGGAGCGGACAAATTTTTAATTCAAAGAATTTTTTTATTCTATGGAATACGATCTATTATTATAGGAAATATTATAGGTTTATTAGCTGGTATTATTTTAATTATGAACTTCAATAAAGTTGTTTCTTTTCTAGAAAAACACTTTAAAAATAATTTATTATTAAATAATATTTATTTTAAAAATTTTTTTCTACTTGAAATAAATATATTAGATATAATTATTATTTTTATTAGCACTTTAATTATAGGTATTGTCATGAATTACTATCCAGCATATTACGCTTCAAGAATAGAACCTAGCAAAATACTAAAACAGTATTAATAAAGCAATAAAATATTAAATTTTTTAAAAAATAAAATTTTTATTAATAAATAAAGTTTTTTTAATTTTAAAGAGATAAAAATAATGACTATTAAAGTAGGTATTAATGGATTTGGTCGAATTGGACGAGTATTATTTCGACTTGCCGAAGAACATAAAGACATTGAAATAGTAGCAATAAATGATTTGCTTGACTCTGAGTATATAGCTTATATGTTGAAATATGATTCTACACATGGAATTTTTAAAGGAGATATAAAAATAAGTAATAAAAACCTTATAGTTAACGGAAAAGATATTAGAATTACTTCAATAAAAAATCCTGAAAACTTAATGTGGGACAAGTTGTCTGTTGATGTCGTTGTTGAATCAACTGGTCTTTTTTTGACAAAAGAACAAGCACATAAACATATTTTAGCGGGTGCAAAGAAAGTTGTTATCACAGGACCTTCTAAAGATAGTATTCCGATGTTTGTTAAAGGCGCTAATTTTGATAAATATCAAGGGGAAAAAATTGTATCTAACGCTTCTTGTACTACTAATTGTTTAGCTCCGCTATCTAAAATTATAGATGACGAATTAAATATTATTGAAGGATTAATGACTACTGTACATGCGAGCACAGCTACTCAAAAAATTGTTGATGGAGCTTCTAATAAAGATTGGAGGGGTGGCCGTGGAGCTTTTCAAAATATTATTCCATCTTCTACAGGTGCAGCTGCTGCAGTAGGAAGGGTCTTACCACATTTAAATGGAAAATTAACAGGCATAGCATTTAGGGTACCAACCCCGAATGTATCGGTAGTAGATTTAACTGTGCGCTATAAAAAATCAGCTACATATGAAAATATATGCGAAATAATAAAAGAATCTTCTAAAAATAAGATGAAAAATATTATAGGATATACTGAAGACGAAGTCGTATCTACAGACTTTAATGGAATACAATTAACTTCTATATTTGACGCTAAAGCTGGTTTGTCTTTAAATAAAAATTTTTCTAAATTAATTGCATGGTATGATAATGAAACAGGATATTCCAGAAAAGTGCTTGATTTAGTCAAATTAGTAGCTTTAAATTAAATAACTTTTAAAGCATAAAAAATATATTTTATACAGCAGTATTAGGTAACATACTTAATACTGCTTTTATATTTAAAGAAAATTTAAAAATTTTTATTGTCTAGATAATCTAATAATAGATGGCGTAAAATTTGTATTACTACGCCATGGATTAATATCAATTCCACCTCTTCGAGTATATCGAGCATAAACACTTAATTTTTTTGGCGTACAAATATTATTAATATCATTAAAAATTCTTTCGACACATTCTTCATGAAATTCATTATAAAGACGAAAAGAAATCAAATAACATAATAATTCATTATGATTAATAGCTTGTCCAGTATAAGAAATATATATTGAAGCCCAATCGGGTTGTTGAGTGATAGGACAATTAGATTTAAATAAATTACTATATAATGATTCATTAATTATATCCCCTTGTAAAGGGGGCGATAATAATTTTTTATCATAAAAATACGAATTTATTTTAATATTTAAATTATCTATACAATAGCCATCAAAATTTACTATCTCTTCATTTTTTATTTCTTCTAAGCTAAATAATTTTAAAGAAACTTTTCCGCATACACATTTAGATAAATCAGAAATTATTAAATTCAAAAAATCATTATCATTAATAATGACTTGATTGAAGCTATTAAGATACAACTTAAGACTTTTAGATTCTATAATATTTGTACTATTAGCGTCAATTTCCATTTTTCCAACGGCAACTTGAGGTATTCCATAAATATTTAACCAAGATAATTCATATAAAGTCCAAATATCTTTTCCCTTAAATGGAAGATTAATGTAATTTAATTTAATATTTTTACGATTTTTTATTCTTGGAATAGGTTTCAATAAATTGAAATAATTTTTTATATTCATATTTTTATCAAAAATTTTAAAAAAATAATCTATATTATTAAAAACATGTTATTTTAATGTATTAAATTTAGTTAAAATATTTTTTAGCCATTTTTTTACTCTTTTTTTAGTGAGATTGGCTTGTCGATCTTCATCTAAAACTAATCCTACAAAATAATTTTCATTTAACAAAGCCTTAGACGATTCAAAATTGTATTCTTTTGTAGGCCATTCACCAATAATTTTTGCTTTATTTTTTTTTAATATTTTATATACATATCCTAATGCGTCACAAAAATATTCTCCGTAATCTTCTTGATCCCCACATCCGAATAGTGCTACGGTTTTATTTAAAAAATTTATTTTTTTTAAAATAGGAAAAAAATCATCCCAATCACATTGTACTTCACCGTAATACCAAGTAGGAATACCTAATATTAAATAATTAAAATTTTCAATATCTTCTTTAGTACTATTGCTAATATCTTGCAAACAAGAATTATTTTTTCCAATATAAGTATGAATTAATTTTGCTATTTTTTCTGTATTTCCAGTATCGCTGCCATAAAAAATACCTATTTTTTTCATTTAAATCAACCTCTTTAAAAAATATATCTAAAAATTTTATTTAAATAAATATTAAAAATTTTATATTTAATCAAATTGCATTTAATATCGAATTTACAAAATAAACCTATTTTTAATAAATTAATTATGATTTAATTGATTTTTGTTTATATAATAATTTCATTACTAAGATAACTTAAGAAAATAATGGATCAAAAAATTTTTTGTTGGCATTATATCAATTATACAAATATTATTAATATTAAATTTAAAGTAAAAAATGTAAAAAAATAATGAAAAAAAATTTAGTTTGGTTTCGTAATGATCTTCGTATACGTGATAATATGGCATTATATCATGCTTGCTTGTCTTATGAAGATGAAGTCGTAGCTTTGTTTATTGACACTCCGAAACAATGGAAAAATCATTTAGTTTCTATTAAAAAAATTTCTTTTGTTCATCAAAACTTAATAAATTTAAGACAAGAGTTATTTAAATTAAATATTGCCTTACATTATTATAAAACAACTGATTTTTTAAGTTCTATAGAATATTTAATATATTTTTTCCAAAAAAATAAGATTAATAGCTTATTTTATAACTATCAATATGAAATAAATGAAAAAAGACGGGATGATTTAATAAAAAGAAAATTGTCTATGATGGGAATTAAAGTACATGGATTTGACGATAATTTATTAATTTCACACAAAATCATTAAAAATCAAAAAAATCAAACATATAAAATATTTTCTTTCTTTAAAAATAAAGTAATAAATAATTTATCCAAAAAAATTCCTAAATGTTTACCTATACCTTTACCAAGAAAATTAAATAAAAAAATTTTTTTTAAAAATTTTCCTTTAAAAAAAAATAATATTTATTTTGATAGTAATATTTTTCCTATCGGAACGAATGAAGCTATTAAAAAATTAAAATATTTTTGTATTAATAAAGAAGAAAAATATTCTCACAACAAAAATTTTCCTTATCTTAATAGTACTAGTATGCTATCTCCTTATTTATCCTCAGGAGTAATATCAATAAGATATTGTTTAAAAATATTTTTAAAAAAATATAAAAATATTCCATTAAAAATTGTATTAAATTCCTCATGGATAAATGAGATAATATGGCGAGAATTTTATTATCATTTATTAATTGGATTTCCATTTCTTTGTCAATCTAAAGCATTAGCAAAATGGGAAAAAAACATTAATTGGGAATATAATAAAAATCATTTCGTAGCATGGAAAAATGGAAAAACAGGATTTCCTATAGTAGATGCTGGAATGCGGCAATTAAATAAAATTGGCTGGATGCATAATAGATTGCGTATGATAGTAGCTAATTTTTTAGTAAAAAATCTCTTTATTAATTGGAGAGAGGGCGAAAAATATTTTATGTCTCAGTTAATTGATGGTGATTTCGCTTTAAATAATGGAGGATGGCAATGGTCTGCATCAATAGGTACTGATTCTGTGCCTTATATACGCATTTTAAATCCATTGCATCAATCAAAAAAATTTGATCAACTAGGTTTGTTTATCAAAAAATATATTCCAGAAATTTCAATGATACCAAATAAATATATCCATAATCCATATGAATGGGCAAATTTAAACCACTATAAAATAGATTATCCTAAACCAATCGTAAATTATGAAACAACTCGAAAAAAAACATTTTTCAAATATATGCAGGCTAAATTAAACATTCAACCAAAAAAAGATTAAAAATGGAAAATTTTTTATTAGAAAAAATTATTAATGAAAAACTATTGAGTAATCAATATAAAGATTTTGCACCCAATGGATTACAAATAGAAGGTGAAAAAAAAATTACTAAAATTATTACAGGTGTAACTGCATGTCAAGAATTGCTTGATAAAGCTGTTTTATTAAAAGCAAATGCTATAATAGTTCATCATGGTTATTTTTGGGAAAAAGAATCACAACGTATTCATAACATAAAAAGAAAACGTTTGAAAACTATACTTTCCAATAATATTAATTTATACAGTTGGCATTTACCCCTAGATGCACATCCGAAACTTGGAAATAACGCACAAATCGCTAAAAAAATTAATATTTTAATCAAAGGAAATATATTGCCATATGTATCATGGGGCATATTTGAAAGAAAAATAACTGGATTTGAATTATCAAAATTGATAGAAAAAAAATTTAAAAAAAAACCTATACATTTATGTAATAATATTTCATCGTATATTCAAAAAATAGCTTGGTGTAGTGGTAAGGGACAAAGCTTTATTAAACAAGCATGCATGTTTGGGGTTGATGCTTTTTTAACTGGTGAAATTTCAGAAGAAACAATGCATATTGCCAAAGAATTTGATATACATTTTTATTCTATTGGTCATCATACGAGTGAAAAAGATGGAATTATATCACTGGGTGAATGGTTAAAAAATAAATATAATTTAAACGTTATTTTTTTTGATATTTATAACCCAGCATAATACTAAATAACACAATTACATTTTAAATATTTGATAAAGCTTAAAAACATTATGAATAAACATATCCTAAAAGAATGGTTAAATTCTTCATGGTTACGTGGAGATAACTATAGTTATATTCAAGAGATATATAAAAATTTTTTAAAAAATCCAAAATCTGTTGATATCTCATGGCATGAAAAATTTTTATATTTATCTAAAAATAAAAAAAATTTGCTTGAGAGCAATAACTGTTTAAATGACATTAATGATCAAAAAAATATAAATGACAAAATTAATAAAATTACTGATATTTTTAGAAAAAAGGGATATAAAAAAGCTTTAATCGACCCTCTAAAATTAAATACTATAAAAAAATATCCTGATTTAGAACTTTCACATTACCAGCTCAAAGAAAATGAAAAAAATAAAAAATTTTTAAATAATATTCAAAACTTTTTTGATTATCAAAAAAAAATTACAGATATATATAATACATTTAATGCAAAATATTGTGGTTCTATTGGTTTTGAATATATGTACATTGATGACGAAGTACAAAAAAAATGGATCACAAAATACATAGAAGAAAAATTTCAAGAAAATAAATTTCTCACCAAAGAAAGAATTCAATTTTTAAAAGAAATTACTTATGCAGAAATCTTAGAACAATATTTAGGAAAAAAATTTTCTGGTTCTAAAAGGTTTTCTTTAGAAGGCTCAGAAACACTCATTACTATGCTTCATGAAATAATAAGGTATTCAAAAAAAAATCAAATTTCTGATATTATTTTAGGAATGGCACATAGAGGACGATTAAATGTATTGGTAAATGTACTAAACAAAAATCTCAAAATACTATTTAATGAATTTTATGGTAACAATTCATCTGACAAAAATAGCGGAGATGTAAAGTATCATATGGGGGGGGTTGCAAAAATAAAATATAAAGAAAAAACAATATATTTTACATTGGGATATAATCCGTCACACCTAGAAATAATTAATCCAGTAATTTCGGGATTATCACGCAAATTAATTGACAATGTCAATAATAAAGAAAATAAAGTTTTATCATTAAACATTCATGGAGATGCTTCTATTATTGGACAAGGCGTTGTTCAAGAAACGCTAAATATGTCTCAAACAAGTGGATATCAAATAGGAGGCACTATTCATATAGTCATTAATAATCAAGTTGGATTTACTACTTCTAACCCTAAATATCTCAGATCAAGTAAATATTGTACTGATATTGCCAAAATGATTCAATCTCCTATATTTCATGTTAATACTGATGATGTAGAAGCAGCTATATTTGTTATGCAATTAGCTTTGGAATTTAAAAAAAAATTTAAAAAAGACGTTTTTATAGATTTAGTTTCTTATAGGCGTCGTGGTCATAATGAAGTAGACGATCCATCAGTTACACAACCTATTATGTACAAAAAAATTCAAAATCATCCTACCATTACCAAAATATATTCTGATTTTTTAATTTCTAAAAATTTAATTTCTAGAGAAAAATTTAAGGAAATAAAAGAAAAATATTTAATGAAATTAAAAAATGAAACATATGTGTTTTCAAAAGAAAAAAATATTATATTTCAAGATCAAAATACTGATTTTTTTACAAAAAAAGAAAGAAAAATTAAAAAACTAAATTTTTTTAATATTCAAAATTTAATAATATCAATTAATACAATACCTGCATCTATTCAAATGCATCATCGTGTTAAAAAAATTTATCAAGATAGACTAAATATGTCTCATGGTGAAAAATTGTTTGATTGGGGTGCGGCAGAATCATTAGCTTATGCAACAATATTAAGTGAAGGAATTTCATGTCGTATTTCCGGTGAAGACGTAAGCCGAGGAACGTTTTTTCATAGACATGCTATTATTCATGATCAAAAAACAGGATCAATTTATATTCCTTTACAAAATATACATAATAAACAAGGAAAATTTGAAATTTGGGATTCTGTTTTGTCTGAAGAAGCAGCATTAGCATTTGAATATGGATATTCTTTATTTTCATCAAATACTATGACAATATGGGAGGCTCAATTTGGGGATTTTATTAATGGCGCGCAAGTAGTAATTGATCAATTTATTAGTTCTGGTGAAAAAAAGTGGAATAACAAATCTAATTTAATTATACTTTTACCACATGGTTATGAAGGTCAAGGTCCAGAACATTCTTCTTGTAGGATAGAACGATTTCTTCAACTTTGTTCTCAAAATAATATGCAAGTATGTATTCCAACTACATCTTCACAGATATTTC
This sequence comes from Buchnera aphidicola (Melanaphis sacchari), assembly GCF_003096055.1. Taxonomy (NCBI): domain Bacteria; kingdom Pseudomonadati; phylum Pseudomonadota; class Gammaproteobacteria; order Enterobacterales; family Erwiniaceae; genus Buchnera; species Buchnera aphidicola. Next base: position 294,559 of record NZ_CP029161.1, on the reverse strand, counting down.
ATTTGTTACGAAGACAAATATTTAACGAAATCAATAAACCATTAATTATAGTTACCCCTAAATCTCTTTTAAGAAATTCCATGGCTAGTTCTTCTTTAAATTCTATAATAAATGGACACTTTAAAAAAGTAATAGATGAAAATAAAAAAATTCAAAAAAATACACAACGTATTATTTTTTGTTCTGGAAAAATATATTATGATCTTTTAGAATATCGCTCTAAAAATAATTCTAATAATATTAAATTAATTCGTATCGAGCAATTATATCCTTTTCCAAAAGAAGAAATAAGAGAAATTTTAAAAATTAATTGTAATATAAAAACAATATTTTGGTGTCAAGAGGAACCAAAAAATCAAGGTGCATGGTCATATATAAAAAATTACTTGCATGATTTTTTGCCATCTTATATGTCATTAGTTTATATTGGCCGTCCTTCTGCTGCATCACCTGCGGTTGGAAATATTATAAAACACAAAAAAGAACAAGAAGAAATAATACATAACGCATTAAAATTATAAACAAAAAAATTAAAGGATTATACAATGAACAAAATCAATATTCTTGTTCCAGACTTACCTGAATCCGTTAATGACGGGGTAATTGCAGTATGGCATAAAAAAATAGGAGAAAAAATTTATTATAATGAGAATATAGTTGACATTGAAACAGATAAAGTAATGCTGGAAATTTCCTCTCCATGCGATGGAATATTAAATAATATTTTTAAAAATTCAGGAGAGACAGTAAAATCCAACGAAATACTGGGCGATCTCGTAAAATTAAATATTAAAAAAGAAATATCAAATGATATTAAGTCTTCCTTTAAAAAGAAAGCAGACGGCATTACATTACCTTGTGATAAAAAAAGCGATTTTTTTTCAGAAAATAAAAATGTTAACTTTAAAAAAAATATAAATAATTTTACTCCCTCTATGAGGCGATTAATAAGATTAAAAAATATTAATGAAAATTTAATTAAATTTGATAAATCAAACTTTATAGTTCATGAAAAAGAAATTATTAAAGATGATAAAAAAAATAAATTTCGAGAGCAAAATAATGAAAATATTCAAAAAAGAGTAAAAATGACTCAATTGCGTCAAAAAATTTCTGAAAGACTATTAGAAACTAAAAATAACACAGCTATGTTGACTACTTTTAATGAAGTCAATATGCAATCAATAATGTTTTTACGAAAAAAATATAGTAAATCTTTTGAAAAGAAATATAAAATTCGTTTGGGTTTTATGTCTTTTTTTGTAAAAGCAGTGGTAGAAGCGCTTAAAAATTTTCCTGAAATTAATGCTTCTATTGATCAAAAAGATATTATTTATTATAAAAATTTTGATATTAGTATTGCTGTTTCTACACCAAGAGGATTAATTACTCCAGTTTTGAGAAATGCTGATAATATGAGTATGGTGGAAATAGAAAAAAAAATAAAAGAATTTTCTATTAAAGGTGCAGAAAATAAAATTCAATTAAAAGAATTAATTGGAGGAAATTTTACCATTACCAATGGAGGTGTTTTTGGTTCTTTAATGTCCACACCTATTATTAATCCACCTCAAACCGCTATTTTAGCTATGCATGCTATTAAAGATCGACCAATGGCAATCGATGGAGAAGTAAAAATTATGCCTATGATGTATCTATCTCTATCTTATGATCATCGCTTGATAGACGGAAAAGAATCAGTTAGTTTTTTAGTAATGATTAAGAACATATTAGAAGATTTTAATCGTATTTTAATAAGTGTTTAAAAGTTTGCAATGAACAAAATGTATTTTATTGAGTTTAAAGATGCAATATTTAAAATATAACTGTACTTTTATTTAAAAATTTTTTAAAGTTATTTTTTTAAAAAACATTAAATATCTGTTTTATAAAAAATGCTTTTAAAAAAATAATAATGATATACTGAAAAAAAAATAAAAAATATTTTTTTATATAATCTATTTATATGAATATTTTTATAAATTACAGAGGAAATAATGAAAAAGAATAAAATAGTTTTGATTAGACATGGACAAAGTAAATGGAATAAATTAAACAAATTTACTGGATGGCACGATGCAGATTTAAGTCAAGAAGGAAAAAAAGAAGCTAAAAAAGCCGGAGAAATACTAAAAAAAGAAAATTTTGTTTTTGACTATTCACATACTTCCATGTTAAAAAGAGCAATACATACTTTGCAGTATATTTTAGAAGAACTAAATCAAGTTTGGCTGCCAATAAAAAAATCTTGGCGTTTAAATGAAAGACATTATGGCGCTTTAGAAGGATTAAATAAAGACGAAACAGTTATAAAGTATGGATCTAAAAAAGTAATGTTATGGAGAAGAAGCTTTGATTCTATACCACCGCAGATTAACGAGTTAGATAAAAGATTTCCAGGAAATGATAAACGTTATTCAAGTTTAAAAAAAAACCAAATCCCCTTAGGCGAAAGCTTAGAATTAACTGCAAAAAGAGTAATACCTTACTGGAACGAAATAATTTATCCTCAATTAAAAAAAATGAAAAAAATAATTATTGTAGCGCACGGTAATTCTTTACGCGCATTAATACAATATTTAAATAAAATTGATAATAAAAAAATTATTGAATTAGACATCCCAACCGCAATTCCAATTATTATAGAATTTGATGAAAAATGTTTACCATATAAATGGTATTATTTAAAATAATTTTTTTGAAATATCTTTTCATAGAAGCTCAAAAGACATCAAAAATATCTATTTTAATTATCTTTAAAAAGATTAAATTTTTTAAAAAATAAATTTATACTTTCAACTAAAAAAATTAAAAATATTTTTTAATATTTAAATTTTTTATAAAAAATTTATATATAAGATATTTTTATATAAAAAATAATACACTGTAGAGATAGTTATTTGATAAATCTGTTAATAATATTTATTTTAAAATAAAAACTTTTATAACAGTAAATAACGAGATTATTATGATTAAAAAAATTGGAGTATTAACTAGTGGTGGGGATGCTCCTGGAATGAACGCCGCAATTAGAGGAGTAGTAAGAACAGCTCTGAGTGAAAAATTAGAAGTATTTGGAATTTATGATGGATATTTAGGTTTATATGAAAACCGTATGGTAAAATTAGATAGATATAGTGTTTCAGATATGATAAATAAAGGAGGGACATTTTTAGGATCTGCTAGATTTTCTGGTTTTTATAAAAATGAAATACGTGTGGCTGCAGTTAAAAACCTTCAAGAAAGAAATATCGATGCTTTAGTAGTCATTGGAGGTGATGGATCCTATATTGGCGCGCAAAAATTAACTACAATGGGAATTCCATGTATTAGTATACCTGGGACAATTGATAATGATGTTGCTGGTACTGATTATACGATAGGTTATTTTACTGCATTAGAAACAGTCGTTGAAGCTATTGATCGATTACGAGATACATCTTCTTCTCATCAACGTATTTCTATTGTAGAAGTCATGGGGCGATATTGCGGCGATTTAACATTAGCTGCTGCAATTGCTGGTGGTTGTGAGTTTATTGTGTTACCTGAAATCAATTACAAAAAAGAGGAACTAGTTTTTGAAATAAAAAAAGGTATTAAAAAAGGGAAGAAACATGCAATAGTTGCAATTACAGAATACATCTGTGATGTAGGAAAATTAGCCAAATATATTGAAAAAGAAACTAATAGAGAAACAAGAGCTACTATTTTGGGGCACATTCAAAGAGGAGGAGCTCCAGTAGTATATGATCGAATATTGGCTTCACGAATGGGGGCATATTCAGTAGAATTACTAATTCAGGGATACAAGGGAAAATGCGTAGGAATACAAAATGAAAAAATGGTATTTAACGACATTACAGACGCACTAAAAAATATGAAACGTATTTTTAAGAAGGATTGGTTAATTACGGCTAAAAAGCTATACTAATTTTAAAATTAGTGCCGGTATTTCCCGGCGCTCTAAATTTTTAATTTCATTAATTATATAAATTAAATACTAATAATTTATGAAATTGAGATAGGTATAAATAATGAATCCTGATAATAAAAAAAATATACTAAAACAATGTGTTTACGAGTTTTTAGGTACAGGTTTAATAATATTTTTTGGAATTGGGAGTATTGCTTTATCAAAGCTAACAAATATACATTTTAGTCAATACGAAATTAGTATTATCTGGGGATTATCAGTATCCATAGCTATTTATTTTAGTTTTTCAACATCTGGCGCTCATTTTAATCCTGCTATTACTATTTTTCTTTGGTTGTCCTCTCAATTTAGCAAAAAAAAAGTAGTACCATATATTATGTCACAAATATCTGGTTCTTTTTTTTTTACAATGCTAATATATTATATATATAACAATATATTAATTTCATTTGAAAAAAATAATAATATTATAAGGGGCAGCCAAAAAAGTTTAGATATTGCTTCAATATTTTGCATTTATCCTAAAAATTATAATAATTTTATGCATGATTTTATAACAGAAATAATTATTACAGTTATTTTTATTATTATATTAATGAAGTTAAATAATAAAAATCTTTTTTTTACATCTTATAATATTTTATATCCTATATTAATAGGTATTTTAGTAACTATTATTAATGCGTCTTTCGGAGCCTTAAATAATATCGTTTTAAATCCAGCGCAAGATTTAGGTCCAAGAATATTTTTAAGTTTAGTAGGATGGGGAAAATCAGCTTTTTTAGGACAAGAAAATAGTTATTTTCCATATTTTTTAGTACCCACCATAGCTCCTATTATAGGAATTAACTTAGGAGGGTGGATATATAATTTATTTATCAAGTAATAATTAAATTTATTTGGTATTGCACATATTAATAATTTTTAAAAATTCTTTAACATCTAAAGATGCGTTTCCAATTAACAGACCATCAATATCTGGTTTGTTTAAAAAACTTTTTGCATTTAATGCATTAACAGAACCGCCATATTGAACCATCAAAGTATGAGAAGCCAGAGAATCATATTTTTGAATGTAATTTTTAATAAATTCATGTATTAATTGAACGTAATTTGGATCAGCAGACATACCGGTACCAATAGCCCATATGGGTTCATATGCGATTATAGTGTTTCTAAAAACTTTTTTTCCTAAATATTCAAATATATAACTTAATTGTTTTATAATTATTTCTTGTGTTTTATTACGAGCTTTTTCTTCTTTGTTCTCTCCTATGCATATAATAGGTATTAAGTTAAATTTTTTGGCTAAACAAATTTTTTTCGAAATAACTAAATCGTTTTCATTATGCAATAAACGTCTTTCAGAATGACCGAGAATAACATATTTTACACCAACATTTTTTAGCATTGCAACAGAAATATCTCCTGTAAATGATCCTTCAACATTAAGATCCATATTTTGAGCTCCAAGAAAAATATTTTTATCATGTATATATTTATATACTCGCTCTAAATATACTGCTGGTGGAATAATTACAATAATATTTTTATTTAAATTAACAGGTGCATTTAATTTGAAATTAGTAAAAAAATGAGAAATACTTTTTATATTACTATTTAATTTCCAATTTGCTATGATTGCTTTTTTTTTCATATAGATTTTCTTATTTTCTTAAAAATTTTCTAATATATAGAAACTAAGTTTTTATATAAAAAAAGTTATTAATACTTAGTTTCTACTTAAAATTTAATATTTATTGCTTAAATATATTTGCTTGATTCCGCAATTTTTTCCCTGGTTTAAAATAAGGCACATATTTTGCATTTAACGTAATTTTTTTTCCAGTTTTAGGATTTCTACCTATTCGAGAAGATCGGTAATGCAAGGAAAAAGAGCCAAATCCTCTAATTTCAATACGATGACCATGTGATAATAAAATAGACATTTGATTTAATATTTCTTTAATAGCGCCTTTTATTATTTTTTTTGAAAAATGAGTTTTTTTTTCAGAAATTCTTTCGAATAACTCTGATTTTTTCATAAATCCTCTATAATTATAAATTTACATTATAAACGCATTTTATATTTAACAGATTTAATAAAATATTTTAAAAAAATCATTCAGTATTTTGTGCTGCTTTAAAAGCTTCAGTCATCACATTAGAAAAAGATTCTTCGTTTAATTTTTTATTTGATTTATTTTTTTTTGTATTTTTTTTATCGAGATTTTCTTCTATAACATGCAAACCAAGATTAATAATTCTATTTTTTCGATCAAAGCTTAATATTTTTACTAAAATATCACTATTAACATTTAAATTTTTAAACAATTCGCTTTGATTTGTATTAGAAGAATCAGGTAATTTTATACTACCTTCAATACCTTCAGACAATTTTACTATGATGTAATTTTTTTCAAAAGACTTAATTTTTCCAGTAATAATTGAATTTTTCTTATGCGTAGAAATATATTGGTTTAAAGGATCTTCTTGTAATTGCTTAATACCTAAGGAGATACGTTCTCTTTCAGCATCTACTTGTAACACAACAGCAGATATTTCATCATTTTTTTTGTAATTTTTAACAGCTTCATCACCAGATATAATCCAAGAAATATCGGATAAATGAACTAATCCGTCTATACCGCCCTTTAATCCAATAAAAATTCCAAAATCTGTAATAGATTTTATTTTTCCAACAACACAAACTCCTTTTTTATGATTTTCAGAAAATTCTTTCCAAGGATTAGTTTTGCATTGTTTTAAACCTAGTGAAATACGTCGACGTTCTTCATCAATATCTAAAACTATTACATCTACTTTATCATTTACTGATACTACTTTAGAAGGATGAATATTTTTATTAGTCCAATCCATTTCAGATACATGAACAAGACCTTCTACGCCTTCTTCGATTTCTACAAAACATCCATAATCAGTTAAATTTGTAACACGACCACTTAATTTAACTCCTTCTGGATAGCGAGTAGAAATATTTATCCATGGATCTTCTCCTAATTGTTTTAATCCTAAAGAAACACGTGTTTTTTCTTTATCAAATTTTAAAATTTTTACATAAATTTCTTCACCAACGCTAACTATTTCACTTGGATGTTTTACTCTCTTCCAAGCCATATCAGTAATGTGTAATAGTCCGTCTACACCACCTAAATCAACAAAAGCTCCATAATCTGTTAAATTTTTAACAGTACCTTTAATTTTTATTCCTTCTTCTAAACTTTCAAGTAATTGATCTCTTTCAGCGCTATTTTCGGATTCGATGACAGCTCTGCGCGAAACAACAACGTTATTACGCTTTTTATCTAATTTTATTACTTTAAATTCTAACTCTTTTCCTTCCAGTTGAATCGTTTCTCGAACAGGACGAATATCGACTAAAGATCCTGGTAAAAAAGCTCGGATATCATTTAATTCAACAGTAAATCCGCCTTTAACTTTTCCATTTATAACTCCTGTTATTGTTTCTAAATTTTCATGCGCTTTTTCTAAAATTAACCATGCTTCGTGTCGTTTTGCTTTTTCTCTGGAAAGTAAAGTTTCACCAAATCCATCTTCAATTGCATCTAAAGCAACATCAATTTTGTCTCCAATTTTAATATCTAAAAAACCTTGAGCGTTTTTAAATTGTTCAGAAGGAATTGCAGATTCAGACTTAAGACCAGCATCAACTAAAACTGTATCTTTTTCTATAGCAACAATTGTTCCTTGAATAATAGAACCTGGACGTGTTTTGATTGTTTTTAAAGATTCTTCAAATAATTGTGCAAAAGATTCATTCATATTAATGATTTTAAAACACTTTGATTAACGTTCATTTTAACTTCATGCTAAAATGAGGTTGTGAATATTTCTTATAATAATCCTTATTAAAGAGTATATTTTTATATAATGCATTTTTATGAATTCTTTCAAAAATATATATCATAGAAATGTTAATTACTTCAGAAAAACTCATATTAGTAGAATCTAATATTATAGCATTTTTTGATGGGTATAAAGGAGAAATTAATCTATTTCGATCTCGTTGATCTCGAATTCTTATTTGATTATATAATTCTTGAGAATTAATATGATCCCCATTTTTTTTAAGTTGTAAAATTCTTCTATGAACACGCGATTTTAAATTAGCATATAAAAAAAACTTAACAATGGCATCAGGAAAAACTACTGTTCCCATATCGCGTCCTTCTGCTACTAATCCCGGAAAAATACGAAAAGCTCTTTGTTGATCTAATAAAATTTTTCTAACTTCATAAAAATTAGCTATTTTCGAAGCAATTTCACTAACAGCATTTAGATGAATATGATTAATTATTTTTTTTTTAAAATTTAAATTTTTTATTAAGGGTATGACATATCTTTCAGATATAGGAATTTTTTTTTGTAAAATTAATAATGCTATTTTTCGATATAGAATCCCAGATTCTAAAACAAACCAATTTAGTTTACGAGCTATTACTTTAGATAAAGCACTTTTTCCTACAGCACTAGGACCATCTATAGTAATTACAGGAATTTTATCATTAATATTCATATTTTTTATAAAAAATAAAAAGTTGAAATTGATATTTATAATCAAGCGTGCTTAAAACTTACTGATTTTTAAAAAATCTGAAAAATAAGATGGAAAAGTTTTTTTAACACAATTTGGATTTAAAATAACAACACCTACATTAGATAAGCATATTAAAGAAAAACACATAGCCATTCGATGATCGTTATATGTATTAATGTCTGAAAATTTAAAGTGTTTTGGAGGAGTAATAGATAAAAAATCTTTACCTTCTATAATAATTGCTCCTATTTTTTTTAGCTCTATTGACATTGCAGATAATCGATCAGTTTCTTTTACTCTCCAATTATATATATTTCTGATTACTGTAGTACCTTTAGAAAACAATGCTACAATTGCAATTGTCATAGCTGCATCAGGAATGTTATTTAAATCCAAATCTATACTTTTTAAACTATTCCGAGAAGATATGATAAAATTATCTCCCCAATGAATAGAAGCTCCCATTTTTTTTAAAATATTTGCAAACTTTACATCACCTTGGATGCTATTTTTACCTACTCCTGTAACTTTTACTGAACCTCCCTTAATAGCTGCGGCTGCTAAAAAATATGATGCTGAAGAAGCATCACCTTCTATTGAATAATATCCTGGAGTTTGATACTTTTGATTTCCTTTAATAAAAAAAGATGAATAAAAATTATTTTCAACATTGACTTTAAATAACTTCATTAAACTTAATGTAATATCAATATAAGGTTTAGAAACTAAATTCCCCTTGATAATGATCAAAGTATCATTAAAAGCTAATGGGGCAATCATTAATAAAGAAGTTAAAAATTGGCTAGAAATACTCCCATTTAATTCAATATTACCTCCTATAAATCCACCTTTACTATGTACTGGAGGGTATCCAACGTTATTTTTATAATCAATAATTGCTCCTCCCTGCCTTAATGCATCTACAAGATGTTTTATAGGTCTTTCTTGCATGCGATCATCTCCCGTTAATATTACATTATTTTTATTCAAAGACAAGGCTGCGAGAAGAGGACGCATAGCGGTACCTGCGTTTCCTAAAAATAATTTAATAGGAGAAGACAATTGAAACGCTTTTCCAAAACCAATAATATGACATGTTCTATTATTATCAGATAAAATATATTGAATACCAATTTTTTTTAATGCAGATAACATATGCATAGTATCATCACTATTCAATAAATTAGTAATATGAGTTTTTCCGCATGCCATAGATGATAATAGCAAAACTCTATTAGATATACTTTTTGATCCCGGTAAATTAATAATTCCATCAATTCGAGATACTGGTTTTAATTTTAAATATTCAATCACAATAAATACATACTCCATAAAGTAAACTATTTTTTTTAAATTTACTTAATTATTTAATTAGCCATATCTTTTTTCAAAATATAACATGAAATCTGCTAATTCTTGAACACCTTTAAAAGGCATCGCATTATAAATAGACGCGCGCATTCCACCAACTATACAATGTCCTTTTAAAGATTTTAATCCTCGTTTATTTGCTTCAATTAAAAAAATTTTATTTAATTTAGAATTTTTTAAATCAAATACAACATTCATTTGTGATCTATTTTTTTTATCTATTTTATTAATATAAAAATCATTCCTATCTATTATTTTATATAGTAAATTTGATTTTTTTTGATTAATTCTTTCAATATTTTTTACTCCTCCCTTCTTTTTTAACCATTTAAAAACTAATCCTGATAAATACCAAGAAAAAGTAGCTGGAGTATTAAACATAGAATTATACTTTGATAAAGTATGATAAGTAAGAATAGAAGGTGATTTTTTAGAAGCATAATGTATTAAATCTTCCCTTACAAGAACAATTGTAATTCCTGAAGGACCAATATTTTTTTGAGCACCAGCGTAAATTAATCCATATTTTTCTACATTAATTACGCGAGACAAAATACATGATGAAAAATCACCAACAATTATTTTTTCATGAAAATAGGGTTCTTCATAAATAGAAATACCATCTATAGTTTCATTAGGACAGTAATGAATATATGCCGAATTATTACTAATATTCCAATCGGTAGAATTTAAAAGCGATACCTTTCCATTGATTATTTTTTTAATTAATATATTATTAGGTATGCAATATTTTTGCGCCTCTAAAAAAGCACAATACGACCAATAACCACTATTAATATAATCTGCGTTTTTATACTTATTCAATAAATTTAAAGGAACAGCAGAAAATTGACCTCGTGCACCTCCGGGGCAAAATAATACTTTATAAAAATCAGGTATATTTAATAAATCTCGTAGATCTTCTTCGGCTTCTAAAGCCACTTGAATAAATTCTTTGCTACGATGACTAATTTCCATAATAGAACAACCCAATTGATTCCAATTAAGAAAATCTTTTTGAGCTTCATAAAGAACGTCTTGCGGAATCATAGAAGGCCCAGCACTAAAATTATAGATTGAACTCATTATTTCACCGATAATTATCTGTAATATTTTAATTTATAAATTTTATACCATTCATATATTTTTTTTGTAATATTTTTGGAATCTTAACACTTCCATCACTGCATTGATAATTTTCTAATATAGCTGCAAGCGTTCTTCCTATAGCTAAACCAGAACCATTCAAGGTATGAACAAATATATTATTTTTTTTTAATTTATTTCGATAACGCGCTTTCATACGTCGTGCTTGAAAGTCATTCATGTTAGAACAAGATGAAACTTCTCTATATTTTTTTTGCGAAGGAAACCATACTTCTAAATCATATGTTTTAGCCGCCGAGAAACCCATTTCTCCTCCGCATAAAAGAACTTTACGATATGGTAATTCTAGAAGTTGCAATACTTTTTCTGCATGATCAGTTAATTCTTCTAAAGCCTTCATAGATAGCTCTGGCTTTACAATTTGTACAAGTTCTACTTTGTCGAATTGATGTAATCTAATTAATCCCTTACTGTCACGACCATAAGAAGAAGCTTCTGATCTAAAACAAGGTGTATGAGCTGTAAGCATAATAGGTAAACTATTTTCATCGATTATTTTATTATAAAATAAATTAGTTAATGGTACCTCTGCTGTAGGAATTAATGCATACTTTTTTTTATTAATTGAACTGATATGAAATAAATCATTACTGAATTTTGGTAATTGCCCTGTTCCATGCAATGCTTCATAATTCACTAAGTAAGGAACATATACTTCCATATAACCATGTTTTTTAATATGTAAATCTAACATAAACTGACTTAATGCACGATGTAAAAAAGCAATATTTCCCTTCATCACAACAAACCTAGAACCTGATATTCTTGCTGCAGCATCCCAATCCAGTTGATGAAGTTTTTTCCCTATTTCTATATGATCTTGAACTTTAAAGTTATATTGTCTTTTTTTTCCCCAATATTTTATTTCTTTATTATCAGAAAGATTATTTCCTTCTGGAACATCATCGGATGGAATGTTAGGTATAGAAATAGAAATATTATAAATTTTTTCCTTTAACAAAGTTAAATCTTTTTTTAGTTGGTTTAAAACCTCACTAGATTTTAAAATTTTATTATGTAATTTTTGATTTTTTCTATTAAGGTTTTTTTCTATTCTAATTAAATCAGATAAAGAATTATGATTATGTTGTAATTTTTCTGTTTGAATTTGAAGTTTTTTTCGTTGTTCTTCCATTGAAGATATTAAGGAAATATCTAATTTAAAATTTTTTTTTAATAATTTTTTAGCTACTGAGTTTATTTCAGTTCGTAATAAAAAAGGATTTAACATAATTATGTATCTTTATAATTTAATAATTACATTTTTAAAATAAAATAGTTAATTATACTCTATATATAATATATTTTTTATTTAAAAAATAAAATGTTTATGAGTTTTTATATTATATAATAATTATTAAAAAATTTTTATTTAAAAAAATTAAATATTTTAATAATCCTAAAATATAAAACTTATTTTTATAAATCAAAAAGGAAAATTTATATGAAATTTACTAATCATAATAAAATAATTATATTGGGATCAGGACCAGCAGGTTATACTGCTGCAATATATGCAGCTAGAGCTAATTTAAATCCTATATTAATCACTGGAATCAATAAAGGAGGACAATTAATTAACACTAATGAAATTGAAAATTGGCCAGGAGACTTTGATAAAATTACTGGTATAAATTTTATGGATCGTATGCATAAACATGCAGTAAAATTTAAAGCAAAAATTATATCAGATACTATTATCTCTGTAGATTTTCATAAAAAACCATTTTTTTTATTGAGCGAAAATAATCAGTATACATCTGATTCAGTGATTATTGCTACAGGAGCAAATCCTCGTTATTTGGGATTAAAATCAGAAGACGAGTTTAAGGGTAGAGGAGTTTCTACTTGTGCTGTATGCGACGGATTTTTTTATAAAAACAAAGAAGTTGCAGTAGTAGGAGGTGGAAATACAGCTATTGAAGAAACTTTGTATTTATCTAATTTTGTTAAAAAAGTGTATTTAATTCATCGTCGTGAAATTTTTAAAGCCGAAAAAATATTAATTGATAGACTTCTAAAAGCTTTAAAAACTAAAAAAATTATTCTTTATTTAAATTGCACTATAAAAAAAATATTAGGCAATCAGACCGGAGTCACACATTTAATTATTCAAAAAAAAGATATACAAGAAAAAATAAAAATTTCTTTGTCTGGTTTATTTGTAGCTATTGGTCATACACCAAATACGGATATTTTTATCAAACAATTAGAAATGCAAGATGGGTATATTAAAATTCAACGTGCAATGCATGGAAATTATACACAAACAAGTATACCTGGCATATTCGCTGCCGGTGACGTAACAGATCATGTATATAGACAAGCAATTACATCATCTGCTAGTGGTTGCATGGCAGCCCTAGATAGCGAAAGATATCTTAGTAATTTAAGTTAAATTGAGATAAAACAGAATTTAACTATAAAAACATACTAGTCAAATTGACTAGTATCAGATATACTCAAACATAATAAATTACTAAAAAATATTAAAAATATGCCTAAAGAAGATAATATTGAAATGCAGGGAACTGTAATTGATACTTTACCAAATACTATGTTTCGCGTTGAACTAGAAAATAAACATGTGATTACTGCCCATATATCTGGAAAAATGCGAAAAAATTATATTAGAATTTTAACAGGGGATAAAGTGACAATTGAATTAACTCCGTACGATTTAACAAAAGGTAGAATTATTTTTAGAAGTCGTTAAAAGTTTAATTTATTAAAATCAAAGAATTTTATTTTTTAGAAAATTTTTAACTAATTTTTTATATTATTAATTATAAACATTTTACAGGAATTATAAAATCATTTAAGACAATTGTATTAAGTCAAAGAGAATTTATGCGTACTAAATATTGTGGAAATGTTAAAACAAGTGATCTAAACAAATCAATTGTTGTATCAGGTTGGATTCATAAGATAAGAAATTTTGGTCAATTTATTTTCATTGATCTTAGAGATTGCACCGGAATTGTACAAATAATTTTTAAGTCAATAAATAAATTAGAATTTATGAAATGTTTGAAATTAAAACATGAATCATGTGTTCAAATTTTTGGTGTTGTTCAAAAAAGAAGCAAACAAAATAAAAATTTAAATACAGGAAAAATAGAAATTTTAGGAAATAAAATAAATATTTTAAATCTTTCAAAACCGCTTCCATTAGATTATTCAAACAGTAAAACAGAAGATGTATGTTTAAAATATAGATATCTAGATCTCCGACGTCCTGAATCATTTAAAATAATGCAAATTAGAAATAATATTACTTGTTTGATAAGAAATTTTATGAGTAAAAAAAATTTTCTAGATGTAGAAACACCTATTCTAACAAAATCCACTCCAGAAGGCGCAAGAGATTATTTAGTACCCAGTCGGAATTATCCAGGAAAATTTTATGCATTACCACAATCACCACAATTATTTAAACAATTATTAATGATTTCTGGGATTGATAGATATTATCAAATAGCAAAATGTTTTCGCGATGAAGACTTGCGTTCAGATAGACAACCAGAATTTACTCAAATTGATATTGAAGTATCTTTTATGAGTTCTACAAAAATACGTAGTCTTATAGAAAAACTAATAAAAAAAATTTGGCTTAAAATACTAAATATTCGTTTAGAAAAATTTCCTACAATATCTTTTAATCAAGCTATGAAAATATACGGTTCAGATAAACCAGATTTGAGAAATCCAATGAAAATTATTGATATATCTAACATTTTTATTAAAAAAAAATTTTTATTATTTTTTAATATCAATAATAAATATAAAAATAAAATAGGGTTATTGTGTTTTCCAAAAGGTTCTGAATTTAGTAGAAAAAATATTGATAAATATTCTAATGATTTAAAAAAAATAGGATTAAAAAAATTATTCTATATAAAAATCAATCAACGTGAATTAGGAATCAATGGCACGCAAAGTTCAATAAAAAAGATTTTAGATGATCAGATTTTTCAAAAAATATTAAAAAAAACAAATGCTAAAGATGGTGATATTCTATTTTTAATCGCTGATAAAGAAACAATAGTTAATAAATATTTAGGAATATTACGAGAAAAATTAGGTAACGATTTTAATTTTTATAACAAAAAAACTTGGAAACCGATTTGGATTATTAATTTTCCTATGTTTAAAAAAAATTCTTTAGGAAAATTTTCTTCTGTACATCACCCATTTACTTCTTTTAAAAAAAATCATGAAAAAAACTTTGAAAAAAAACCAGAACTTTCTTTATCAGATAGTTATGATTTAGTTATTAATGGATATGAAATAGGGGGCGGATCAGTACGTATTCATAAATCTGATGTGCAAAAGAAAATTTTTGATTTTATTGGAATAAATAAAAAACTTCAAAAAGAAAAATTTGGATTTCTAATAGAAGCTTTAGAATATGGAGCACCACCTCACGCTGGAATCGCTTTAGGATTAGACAGAATAACTATGATTTTAACACAAAAAAATAATATTAAAGATGTAATTGCTTTTCCCAAAACAACTTCAGCTACTTGTTTAATGACAAATTCACCAAGTGAATTAAAAATGTCTACTTTGAAAAAATTAGGGATAAAATTATCTAATTAAACATTAGATATTAATAAAAAATTAATAATAAATTTTTTATATTATTTAATAATGCTGCTTAGTAAGTACAGAATAGAAGAACATAAAACAATAGATGGGCTAGTAGGGGTATTTGCTAAAATAGATAAAAATATCCCTCCTGTTACAGAAATTATACTTACTATAATTGCAATAAAAACCATTTTTTCTGGAGAATCAGAAAAATATTGAGCAGTTGCTGGAGGAATAATTAGCAAAGAAGTAATTAATAACGCACCTACAAATTTAATAGCAATAGAAATTGCTAAAGCTGTTGTCAGCATAAAAATTAAACGTATATAAAAAAGGTTAATACCATCAATTTGAGCTAATTCTTCATTTATTGTTGACAATAAAATAGCATTCCAATTATATATCAAAATACTCAATACAATTAGGCTTCCAAAAGCTATATAAATAATATCATATGTGCTAACAGCTAACAAATCACCAAATAAATAAGTATCTAAGTCTATCTGCTCTGAAGTAGATGTTAAACTGATAAAAATTATACCTAAAGATAACGAACTATGTGATACTATACCAAGTATAGTATTTAATGATATTAACGACAATCTTTCTAGGCATGCTAAAACAATTGCCATAAGACTGATAAAAGTCAAAATAACGTAAAAAGAATTCATTCCAAATATTACAGATATAGATAAACCTAAAAGAGAAGAATGAGATAATGTATCGCCAAAAGATGACATACGACGCCAAACTATAAAAGAACCTAAGGGTCCACTTGAAAAACATAATAACATCCCGGCTAACCACCCCGGAAAAATTAATTCAAACATAGTAAGTACTCTATAATTTTAATGTATAAAATCAATATTCATGTATATGATCATGATCATGCTGATAAATAGCAAATTCTTTTATACGTTTTAAACCAAACATAGTGATAAATTCTGAATTTTTAATAACTGATTTTGGAGTACCAGAGCAACAGATATGTTTATTTAAGCAAAAAACATAATCTGTTTGAGCCATAACAAAATTTAAGTCATGAGAAACTATCAAAATAGCACATTTTATTTTATATCTAATTTTATTAATTAATTTGTACAAATCAAGCTGCCCCATAATATCAACACCTTGTACAGGTTCATCTAAAACTAATAAATTAGGTTTTTTTAATAGTGCTCTAGCTAAAAGAACACGCTGCATTTCTCCGGAAGATAATTTTTGCAATTTAAGATACTGAAGAGATTCTGCTTTTACCCATTTTAATATATTTAATACGTTTGCGTTGTTTTTCGTTTTAGATAATTTCATAAAACGTTCTACTGTGATTGGAAGTAAATTATTTAAATTTAATTTTTGAGGGACATAACCAATAGATATATTAGATGACCGATAAACATGCCCACAATCTGGTCGTATCAATCCCAACATAACACGTATTAAAGTAGATTTTCCCGCTCCATTTGGTCCTATTAAGGTAAAAATACGATTAGGAACTAAAGAAAGTGATATTTTAGATAAAATAGGTCGATTAGAAAAATTTACAGAAACATTTTTTAAAACTAAAAAATCTAGCATATAAAATAAACTTTTTATTTAATCATAAAGTATTATAAAATATTTTTTAAGATTTACACAAATATTATATTAAATAAAATAAAATATCTTTATATACTACTAAAATATTAATTACATATATTTCTACATCCTTCGTGTATCTATATCATATAAGATTTAAAATTATTGAATTTTACCATAGAAAAATCATACATAAAAATTCATTTCATAAAAATTATATTATGAGTTAATCATAGATTAAATAACTATATTTTATAATTATCAAATTCAATTAAAATAAAAAATTTATATTTTTCATATTAATAGATAATAAATTTAAACTTTTTAAATCAAACAAAATAATAGATAAACTAAAAATAAAAATTTCTTGACTAAATTAATTAAAAAAATATAAAATTTTAAAAAAATTAGGAGTCAAAAAATTAGATATATTGAAGATTGATAAAAATTTGAATTGCCTTAAAATTAGTTACAATATCTTTTAAAAAATTAATTAATTCAATTAATAAATAAAACTGCAATAGAATTTATTTAATTTTTTAAAAATATACAAAACATAATAATTAATTTTATTTAGTTGATTTATTTTCTAAGAATTTTTTAGAAAATAAAATAATTTACATTGTAAAAAGTGCTAATTTTTTAAAAATAAGCATCAATTAGGATTAACAAAATTCGATATTAATACTACTTTAAAAGCTATGTAATAGCAAATAGATTTTCATTAGTTAAAAACTGAAAGCTATTTCAATTTAGTTTTTTAAATAAAAATTATGACAATAAAAAAATAACAATGAATTATTAAAAGTAAAATTAAGTGACATTAATAAAAAATATTATCCCAAAAGCATCTAATAAAAATTTTTATAATAAATTTAATACTTATCGATTAATAAATAGAATTGATTTTTATTTAATTTGTATCAATACTACCTTATAACGCATCGTATTGATTGTCGTGTAAGACTAGATTTATTTATATCTTAAAAAAAGAGAGATTACTATGTAATCTACTCATCAAAAAAAATCATAAAAACATAATTAAGTGAAATTAAAGGATTATAAATGATAATAAAAAAAATAATAATCAACATTTAATTAAATATATGTATCTTAGAAATATTTTTATCAAAATTGGAAAAACATAAAAATAAGACAAAAAAATTACTTTATTAGGAAATACTGGACGAACTACTAATCCACACTTATATTATTAAATTTGGATGAATAATTATCCAATAAACCCTATAGAAGCAAATTTTTTTTAAATAAACTCATAAAAAATAATATATTTATAAAAATAAAATTAATATTATTAGAATTACAATAATTTTAAACTCATAAAAATATTTTTCATAATAAAACTTTTAAAATTCTAGCAGTATTTGTCTTTCCTGTTTCTCCCATAATGTCACCCTGAGTTAAAATTACTAAATCATTGCGAAAAAGAAAGCCTTTTTTGCACAAAAGAATAATAGCTTCATTAGCAGCAGCTACTCCTTCTTTTTTACTGTTAAAGTACACTGGAATTACACCTCTATAAAGAGTGATTAAATTCAAAGTTTTTTTATGTCTTGATAGCGCAAAAATAGGCAATCCTGAAGTAATTCTAGAAGTCATTAAGGCTGTTTTTCCAGATTCAGTCATAGTAATAATTGCTGTAATTCCCGTTAAATGATTAGCTGCATACATTGCTGACATAGCAATAGCTTCTTCTATATCATTAAACTTTATATCAAGGCGATGCCTAGATACATTTATACTTGGAACTTTTTCAGCTCCCTTACAAACTTTTGCCATGCTTGCAACTGTTTCGGACGGATAGTTTCCAGATGCTGTTTCAGCAGATAACATTACTGCATCACTACCGTCTAATACAGCATTTGCTACATCCATCACTTCTGCTCTAGTAGGTAAAGGATTGAAAATCATTGATTCCATCATTTGTGTTGCGGTAATAACTATTTTGTTTAACTTTCTAGCAGTTCTAATTAATTTTTTTTGAATTCCTACTAATTCTGCATCGCCAATTTCTACTCCCAAATCGCCTCTGGCAATCATAATGACATCAGAAGATGATATAATGTCTTTGATTGAAATTTCACTAGCTACTGTTTCAGCGCGTTCTATTTTAGCTATAATTTTAGCTTTGCTGCCAGTTTGATTTAATAGTTTTCTAGCTTCTTTTATATCATTTCCAGAACGAGGAAAAGATACTGCTAAATAATCAACATTAATTTCAGAAGCTAATATAATATCTTTTTTATCTTTTTCTGTTAATGAATTCGCTGATAGTCCGCCACCGAGTTTATTAATACCTTTATTATTCGAAAGATTGCCCCCGATAATAACTTGTGTGTATATTTTTGAAGTAGTTACCTTAGTGACTTTTAATTGTATTTTTCCGTCATCTAATAATAAAATGTCATTTATTTGTAAGTCACTTGGTAGTTTTTTATAATCAATTCCGACTCTTGTATTATTTCCAGAATTTTCTTCCAAATTTGCATCTAAAATAAAAATTTCATTCTTCTTCAAAAAAACATTATTTTTTTTAAATTTAGAAATTCTAATTTTAGGCCCCTGAAGATCACCAAGCAAAGCAATATGACAGTTTAGTTGACGCATTATTTCACGTGCTTGACATGCTCTTTTTCTATGCTCATTAGGTAAACCATGAGAAAAATTTAAACGAAGAACATTAGCGCCTGATCGAATAATTTTTTCCAGATTATTATCTTTATCCGTGGAAGGACCTAGTGTAGCTACAATTTTAGTTCTTCTTAGTCGAGTTAACATAAAACCCCTATAATTTAATCTTATTTTTATTTTTTAACTAATAAATATAAATAATATATTATTATACAATATTTTAAGTTTTTAATTTAAAATAATCAAATAAACAGAGAATAAAATATTAATTTATATTTATCTATTTATTTAGTAATATTAAAAAATATTTCAAAAAATAGTTATATTAAAAATAACAAAAAATATTAATAACACTATTATTTTAAAAATAAAAAATTAGTAATTTATATTACTAAATGTAAATTTTTATAAAAATTACAGATATAAAAATTTATTTTCATCAAATTAAAAAAATATTGTGTATATATCTATATTTTAAGACGAGACAATTATGATTACAAATATTAATCAAGCATGTGACTTAATTATTTTTGGAACTAAAGGAGATTTAGCAAAACGAAAACTGTTACCTGCGTTGTATAAATTAGAAAAATACGAAAGAATGCATCCTGATACAAGAATAATTGGCGCTGGTCGAGCAGATTGGACTCAGGAAAAATATATTGATATGGTGCGAGAAGCAATAAAAAATTTTTTAAACGAAAAAATGAAAGATAATATCTGGAAAAAATTAAGATTACGTTTAGTTTTTTTTAACATTGACGTTTACAAAGAAAAATATTTCTTAGAGCTAAAGAACATAATTAATCAAAAAAAAAATATAGCTATTTATTACTGCGCGGTCCCCCCTAGTACATTTAATGCTATTTTTACAGGACTAGGAAAAGCGCATTTAAACTCTTATCCGTCAAGAATAATATTAGAAAAACCATTAGGAACATGCTTAAAAACATCAAAAAAAATTAATAATCAAATTGCTAAGTATTTTTTGGAATCACAAATATTTCGTATTGATCATTATCTTGGTAAAGAATCAATATTAAATCTATTATCCTTACGATTTGCTAATTCATTTTTTTTTCACAATTGGAACCATAAAATAATTGATCATATTCAAATTACTGTGTCTGAAGAAGTAGGCATTGAAAATAGATGGAATTATTTTGATCAAATGGGACAAACAAGAGATATGGTTCAAAATCATTTATTACAAATTTTAACTATTATTGCAATGAATCAACCTAATGATCTAACATCTGAAAGTATTCGATGTGAAAAATTAAAAATTTTAAAAGCGCTTGATCCGATAAATGAAAAAAACATTAATATTCAATCTATTAGAGGTCAATATACATCAGGTATAGTAAACGGGAAAAAAGTGGTTTCTTATTTAGAAGAAAACGGAGCAAATATAGATAGTTTAACAGAAACTTTTGTCGCTCTTAAAGTAAATATTATCAATAAAAAATGGTCAGGAGTACCTTTTTATTTAAGAACTGGAAAACGTTTAGCGCGTAAATATTCTGAAATAGTAGTTGTTTTTAAAGATATACCTAAAAATTTATTCAAAAAATTCAATAAAGATTTATTGCCAAATAAACTAATTATACGTTTAGAACCTAATGAAAGTATCAAAATAAATTTTTTAAATAAAATTCCTGGAATAAATGAAAAATATAAATTAAAAAATGATGAAATGGAATTTAACTATTCTAAAATACTCGATTCTAAAAATTTAGTTGGTGCTTATGAAAGATTATTATTAGAAAGTATGAAAGGAACACAATCTTTATTTGTATGTCGAGATGAAATAGAAGAAGCTTGGAATTGGATCGATCCTATTATCAGCTACTGGAAAATATCTAATAAAAATAATCTTCAATTATATGCTTCTGGAACGTGGGGGCCAAAAAATTTAGATTCTATAATGACTCGTGATGATCGTTTTTGGAATAAATTTAATTATAAATAAATCTAAATAATTCATCTATCTTGACTTACTTGACTTAATTAAGAAAACTGTGATAGCTTGAAATAATTTTTAATCTTTCATTTTAAACGCATTGAATAAATACATCTTTGTTTTTAAAATAAAATTTTATTTTTATTAAAACTATTTTCTCTAATTATTGAGGAAAATAATATCCCATGATACGTATTATGCTTTTTTTACTAACTAACTTAGCAGTTATGTCAACATTTAGTCTGATTCTTTATATAACAGGAATTCAGTCTAATAGTATATATGCTTGTTTTATTATGTCTGGTTTATTTGGTTTTAGTGGATCCATAATTTCTTTAATTATTTCTAAATGGATTGCATTACGTTCAGTTAATGGAAAATTAATTAATTGCCCTAATAATGATATAGAACATTGGTTAGTTAATACCATTAAGAACCAATCTAAAAAAAAAGGAATTAAAACTCCTCAAATTGCAATATACGATTCTTTTAATATTAATGCTTTTGCAACAGGTTCTAGCCGAAATTCAGCTTTAATCGCGGTTTCAAGCGAGCTGTTGGAACGTATGACTCCTTCAGAAGCAGAGGCAGTAATTGCTCACGAAATTAGTCATATTGCTAACGGTGATATGATAACAATGACATTAATACAAGGTGTAGTAAACACATTTGTAATTTTTATATCTCATATTATTTCACAAATATTAAGTAATGTCTTATTAAACAATAAAGACAATAATGAAGATGAAAAAAATTCATTCATATTTTTTATAATATCAATAATTTTAGAATTCTTTTTTGGTCTTCTTGCTAGCATAATTACTATGTCCTTCTCTAGATATAGAGAATTTTATGCAGATGCTGGTTCTGCTAAACTAGTTGGTCGAAAAAAAATGATTGCTGCATTAAATCGTTTAAAAAAGGGAGAAGAACCTCAAGAATCAGACAGTATTATTGCGTTTTGTATTAATGGAAAATCTAAAACAAAAATAGAGTGGTTTGCATCGCACCCATCAATAGAAAAGAGAATAAAGGCGTTAGAAAATAAAAAATATATGTAATATAAAAAATAATTCTCTTAATAGAAAATCACGTCTATTAAGAGAAAAAATTTTTAAAATTAATTACTTAATCTTAATAATTTTAAACTTGTTTTTTAATTAAAAAATGCTTATAATTTATAAAAATATTAAAATTTTTGTTGAAAAATTACTAAATATCTATTTATTAAAAAAGTAATATATTGTACCTTAAATAACTTTAATATAAAATTTATTTCAAATATTTTTTATGTTAGAATAAAAAAACAATAAAGTAAATTTTTTTTAATAAAATTCTAATTTCATATGTGAATTCTCGTAAAATCTATTCATTAAATATATATAAATATATAATCTGTTTTTATCTGAACTATTTTTTATAATCTTCTTTGATACAAAAAATTACATATACAAGATTAACTTTTATCTTGAATAAATTCAATACTATGCTGTCCTATTTTTTATGGAGTTTTCTGATGGAGTTTTTTTTAGACCCGTCAACCTGGGCCGGCTTATTAACGCTGATTGTTTTAGAAGTAGTTTTAGGAATTGATAATTTAGTTTTCGTAGCAATTTTATCAGAAAAATTACCTCCTGGTGAAAGAGATAAAGCTCGCTTAATTGGCTTAGGGCTAGCATTACTGATGCGATTAGCATTATTAACATTAATATCTTGGGTTGTCACGTTAACTACACCTATTATTGAAAATTATTTTTTTTCTCTGTCAATACGTGATTTGATTTTACTAATCGGCGGTTTATTTTTATTATTTAAAGCCACGATTGAACTTCGCGAAAGATTAGAAAGTAAAGATCATGAAAATTTAGGAAATAAAAACTATGCTAGTTTTTGGCCTGTAGTGATTCAAATTGTTATATTAGACGCAGTTTTTTCTTTAGATGCAATTATTACAGCGGTTGGAATAATTAATCAATTATCAATCATGATGATTGCTGTAATATTAGCAACGATATTAATGTTATTAACATCTAAAAAATTAACAAAATTTATTAATTTACACCAAACTGTAGTTGTTTTATGTCTTAGTTTTTTGTTAATGATTGGTTTTAGTTTAGTTGCAGAAGCATTGAGGTTTTATATTCCCAAGGGATATTTATATGCGGCTATTGGTTTCTCTATTTTAATTGAAATTTTTAATCAAATAGCACGCCATAATTTTATGAAAAATCAATCTAGAAAACCTATGCGACAAAGAGTAGCTGAAGCCATTTTACGACTTATGGTAAAAGAAAAAGATAAGACTATAAAAGAAAAAAACAATAAAGAAATTTACGAACGAAAAACATCAACTTTGTCATTAGAAACAGAAACTTTTAAAGATGAAGAAAAATATATGATTAATAGCGTTCTTAATTTAGCTGGCCGATCGATTAAAAGCATCATGACTCCTCGAAGCAACATATCTTGGGTAAATATAGAAAAAAATAAAAACGAAATTCGCATGCAATTGTTGGATACCCCACACAGTTTATTCCCAGTTTGCAAGGGCGAATTAGATGAAATAATAGGCATTGTAAGAGCTAAAGAATTATTAGTAGCTATCGAAAATAATATTGATGTTTATCAGTTTTCTTCTAAAATACCACCAATTATTATACCTGATACTTTAGATTCTATTAATTTACTCGGCGTTCTTCGTCGCGCTCAAGGTAGCTTTGTTATTGTAAGTAATGAATTTGGTGTAGTACAAGGTTTAATTACTCCATTAGATGTTCTAGAAGCTATTGCAGGAGAATTTCCAGACGCAGATGAAACCCCGGATATAATTAAAGAACATAATAGCTGGCTGGTTAAAGGCGAAACAGATTTACATTCATTGCAACAATTATTTAATACTGAAGAATTAATTAAAAAAAGTGATTGCGCTTCTCTAGGAGGCTTATTGATTGCAGAAAAAGGTCAATTACCTTTGCCTGGAGATATTATAAAAATTAATTCTTTTAGTTTTCATATCGTTAAAGCTACAGAATATCGCATTGATTTGGTCAGGATTAAAAAAATAAAAAATAATTAAATTTTTTATTTAAAAATCTTATTTGCGTCAAAAATATATTTTGAGATAAACATGTCTAATATAATTTTAGCAATTGAATGCTCTATGAATTACTGTTCTGTTGCTATATATAAAAAAAAAATTTATTCATTTTTAACAAAATGCGAAAAAAAACACACTGTAAAAATATTACCAATAATTTATAAAATATTAAAAATTTCTAATACAAAATTACAAGAAATTAATTATATTGCTTTTTCACAAGGACCAGGAAATTTTACTGGAATACGTATTGCTACTGGAATATCTCAAGGACTATCTTGCGCTTTAAACATACCTATTTTAGGAATATCTACTTTTTCCATTCTAGCAGAACAAGCCTGGCGTAAATACAAAGCAAAAAAAGTATTAGTAGTAATGAATGCTCAGATAAACAAATTTTATTATGCAAAATATATTAAAAATAGTAAATCATTGTGGATAGGAGAAAAAACAGAATCCTTATTGAGAGAAAATCAAATATCAAATAAGATAAACAATCTTCATAAAAATTGGACATTAGTAGGAAATAGTTGGAATCACATCCCGTACAAAAAAAAAATATTTGATCAAAAAGATATTTTTTTTCCTCATGCAAAAGATATTATTCCTTTAGCATTATTAAATATTAATTTAAAAAAGTTTATGAATTACAACCAATTCAATATTAAATATTTAGATAATTTATTCACAAAAAAATAATATAAAATTAAAGTCAATACTGAAATATTTAATATACTTCAGTATTGATTATATTAAATTAATATTCTCTTTAAAAAATATAACAAATATATTAAAAAATTTATTTTTTATAAAATGTCAAATGTTAATCAGGCAAGATTATATTCAATTCTAATATAGAAATATCTTCATTTTTATGTTCTAACTGTATTGTAATAGAATTAGGGTCTGTATTAACATATTTACAAATTACCGAAAGTATTTCACGTTTTAATTGCGGAAAATAATCTGGTTCGTTTTTAAATTTTCTTTGTTCTGCAACAATAATTTGCAATCTTTTTTTTGCTACATTAGCAGTAGTACTTTTACTCCGGGATAAAAAAAAATCTAATAAAGCCATCTCTATCTCCCGAATAAACGTTGTAAAAAACTTTTTTTTTCTTCTTGAATAAAACGAAATTTATGATTTTTACCCAACAGTCTATCAACTGTATCACAATAAGCACATCCAGCATTAGAAGATGTATCTAAAATTATTGATTCACCTTGATTAGAAGCTCGCAAAACAGAAAAGTCTTCAGGAATTACACCAATAATTGGTATTCGAAGGATATCTAAAACATCTTTCATGCTTAACATTTCTCCATTTTTAACGCGCGTAGGATTATAACGTGTTAATAAAAGATATTCTTTTATAGGAGGCATATTTTTTTCAGAACGTCGTGATTTAGAAGATATAATACCCAGAATTCGATCGGAATCTCGAACAGAAGATACTTCCGGATTGGTAGTAACAATAGCTTCATCTGCAAAATATATTGACAAAAAAGCACCTTTTTCAATGCCAGCGGGAGAATCACAAATAATAAAATCAAATTCCATATTTATTAATTCATTTAGTACTTTTTCTACACCTAATAAAGTTAGAGCATCTTTATCTCTAGTTTGTGAAGCCGGAAGAATAAATAAATTTTGTGTGTTTTTGTCTTTAATTAAAGCCTGATTAATTTTTGCATCTCCTTGGATAACATTAACAAAATCATACACTACTCTACGCTCGCATCCCATAATAAGATCTAAATTTCTTAATCCTATATCAAAATCTATAACAACCGTCTTTTTTCCTTTTTTCGCTAAACCAGTTGCAATAGCAGCACTTGAAGTGGTTTTTCCTACGCCTCCCTTCCCTGAAGTAATTACAATAATCCGTGCCATAATATAACTGTTCCTAAAACAAAATCTAATTGAGAAAACTAATAGTTAATAACTTATTCTTTAAGTAAATTTGAGTTGCTTGACCAATAAATTTTGAAGGTATTTGATCCGATAACCAATATTCCCCAGATACTGATATCAATTCAGCAAATAATGCACTACAAAATATTTGACTAGTTATATCTCCATTAGCGCCTGCAAGTACTCTTCCACGCACTGATCCATAAATATGAACATTTCCATCGGCAACAATTTCTGCACCAGCGCTTACATTATTTATTACTATTAAATCAGAATGTTTAGCATAAATTTTTTGTCCTGAACGAACAGGTTTATTAACAATATGAGTTTTTTTTTCTTTTTTTATTTTTTTAGAAATATAATTTTTATAAAAAACATTTGCATCTTGATGCATATGCTCTTTTTCAAATTCTGATAAAACAGGTAAACCTGAATCAATAATAACTTTTTTTAATCCAGTATTTTTACAGCCGCTTACGCCTACAATAAATAAATTATATTTAATAATAATTTTTTGTATTTTTTTCCATTTTGTTTCACTTAATACACTAGATACATTAACAATAATAGGAGCATTTTTAAAAAATTGAGGAAATTCTTGAATTTTTTTATATAAAGCAGCATTAATTAAATCTATATTATCAGTATTTAGATATAATACTAGCAAGGTAAAATTACTACCTTTTATTTCAATAGGAATTTTTTGCATATATATTGCTCAATAATATTTACTTATATGCACATAAAATATAAATTCTAATTTATTAAATATAAATTGGTATTTATGAGTGTATCTTTAAATTATAATATAAATATTATATGATAACAATATTCAATTTTTATTTAAAAAAATAATAAATACTTAATTAATTTATCTATATTATAGTACATGTATTTTTTTAAAAAAATTTTATTTAACTCTAAATTAAAATACATAAATTTATAAGGAAAAATAAAATTTTGTTATTTTCTCAAGATAGTCAACTGATACTACGTCATAAAGATATTCTAAAAGAAAAAAAAATTTTCTTTTCAGGTAATATACAAGATCAATTGCCTGAATATTTGTTAGCTTCAAAAAAAATAATATATTTTCAGACATATCAAAAAAAACTAAATACAAATAAAGTAAAAATTATTCATTTATATAAAAATTTATTAATTTCTCAAAAAATTATTAAAGAATATGAGGTATTGATTTATTATTGGCCTAAAAATAAAAATGAAGCAAGATTTCAATTATTTCATTTGCTATCATTTTTTAAAATTGGAAGTAAAATTTTTATTATAGGTAAAAAATCAAGTGGTATTAAAAGTGCAGGAGAAATATTAAAAAAATGGATTAATTTAAAAAAGGTAGAAAATGCGAAGCATTCTATTTTATTTTCGGGCGTTCTTTTAAAAAAACCAAAATTCAAATTAGAGGATTTTTTTAACACACATGTTTGGAAAAATTTAGTTATAAAATCATTACCAGGAGTTTTTGGATATAAAAAAATAGATGAAGGGAGTAAATTACTTGCATCTACTTTTTCTAAAAAAATTTATGGTAAAATACTAGATATGGGATGCGGATCAGGAGTGTTATCAGTATCTATATTAAAAAATTCAATTAATTCTTATTTAACAATGACAGATAATAAAGAATCTGCTTTAATATCAAGTAAAGAAACGCTTAAATATAATCAATTAAGTGCCAATATCATATTAAGTGATCTTTATTCAAATATTTTTAAAAAATTTAACATAATTATTTCTAATCCACCACTGCATAACGATTTAAAAAAAGATTTTAATATAACAAAAAAAATTATTACTCAATCTGTGTACTATTTAGAAAAAAAAGGTGAACTGAGATTTGTCACGAATAGTTGTTTAAACTATGATTTTTATTTAAAAAAGTTTTTTAAAAAGTATTCTATCATAAGTAGAACAAATAAATATAAAGTTTATCAAGCTAATTTATAATTTTTTTTTACCCGGAGCGGGACTTGAACCCGCAAAGCTTTAAAAGCCGAGGGATTTTAAGTCCCTTGTGTTTACCAATTTCACCATCCGGGCTTTAAAATATTTTTTTAGGCGTATCCCGGAATCGAACCGGGTTATACGGATTTGCAATCCGCTACATAGCCAATCTGTCAACACGCCTTAATCTTTATAGTACATTATAGAAAAAAAAAAATAAAATTACAAATAAAATTTTTATTAAAATATTTAAATTAAAATAATCTAATAAAATTTAAATGATATAATAAAAAATTTTCTTTACATTTAGTAATGTAATGATTTAGAATTGTAAAATATTTTATATAATTAAATAAAATTATGTTATTTTAAATTCTGGAGAGGTGGCCGAGTGGTTTAAGGCAGCGGTCTTGAAAACCGCCGATGAGAAATCGTCCGAGAGTTCGAATCTCTCTCTCTCCGAAAAATTAAAATGAATAAACAACAAAATATTTAAATATTATTTTTTTAACTATATTAAAATATTATTAATCTGCTAAAACTTCAATCTCTACACGACGATCAGGTGCTAAGCAACTAATTAGTAAAGATCTGTTTTCTATGTCTTTACATACTTGATCAGTTAAAGGATAACCATTACCCATACCTTGAACAGTTATCTTATCATTAGAAATTCCATGCGAAGTAAAATAATTTTTAATGCTATATGCACGATCTTCAGATAATCTTTGATTATATTCTTTATTTCCTATTCGATCCGAATGGCCTGAAAGCATAATATAAATATTTTTTGATTTTATATTTTTTATTTCATTATCTATTTTTTTTAGCTTATCATAAGCTACAGGTTTTATTTCCGTACTATTAAATGGAAAATTAATATTTTCATTTAATGCAACATATTGTTTATTTAATGCTTCTGGAATATATGATGCAAACATATCATTAATATTAGATGCTCCAAACTTCCATCCCAATGATAACATTGTATCACCCAAAGAAGGTTTCATTGATAAATTTATAATATTATCAATACTAGTCTTCCAAGTGTAATCTAGTCTAGTAATAAATTTATCATTTATAATATATTCCGCCCCTAAAGATAAATTAGGAAACAAAGAACTTTTTTTAGTAAAAATATTTTTTAAATCTTCCTTAGAAGATAAGTTATCCCAAAACATCATACTTCCTAAACGGGTATAAATTTTAAAATCATTTGTTATTGGATATGACATTTTTGTAGATATTTGCAAACTATTAGCATGAATATTTTTTTTATTATTTTGAAATAAGAAATGAGGCACAAAACCAGTTGTATCATTTTCTATCTCTAAACCAATATATGGATTAAAATCGTAACCTAAAAACAATCCAAAAACAGGAGCATTTGCATTGTTATCTTTAGCTTCTTTAGTGATAGAATTATTACTATTATTATAAGTTAAGAGATTAAAAGTCGACCATCCTGTTTTTGTACCAAAATACCATCCATCATCATCTTTATCTTTCGCTTGAACATTGCTAATTAAACTAGTTAGCAATAAAAAAACAGTAAAAACTTTCTTTTTCATCAAAAACTCCGTTTTAAATAGATTAAAATATTATTTAATTTATACTAAAAAATAAAACAATATTTATTATATAATAAATATTAAATGAATAATATATATCAGTTCATTTAGTTTTTATAATATTTATATTTACTTTCAAAAAAAATAAAATTTTTTTTAGCACTATCTTTTAGTATTATTATGTACAGAAGAAATATTGGAATAATCTAATAAATATATTCCCATACTGTATAAAGAGATTAAATATACTGCTCCAGAAATAAATAATATACTGAATAAACGTTTTATTTTATCAAAAATAGAACCAATATCCCATGCTGGAACAAAATATAACATAATATTTATAGAAATTATCATTATAAATGTTGCAAATAATAAACGACAAAAAAATATAAAATCGTTAAATTTAAAAAAAAATATATTTTTTTGAGATAATTTTCTATAAAGTAAAAAAAAACTTATCCATCCTGATATACTAAAAGATAAAGCAAGTCCTGCATGTTGAAAATAAAAGATTAAAAAAGGATTTATTAATTGCGTAAGTAACGAAATTATAATAGAAATTCGCATTGGAATATTAATTTCTTGATATGCATAAAAAATAGAAATTAAAATTTTTACTAAAATAAATGAAACTAATCCAAAAGAATATAATTTTAATGCTTTTGCAATCATCAAAACATCAAAGTCTGTAAATTTACCATATTTAAATAAAACAATAATTAATGGTTTAGCTAAAATAAATAAAACAACAGAACTTGGTATCGATAAAATTAAACTTAAACGAAATCCCCAAATTAACAATCTTTTTTGTTCTAATTTAATACCTTTTGAACGACTTTTAGATAAATATGTAAATAAAATAGTGCCTAAAGAAGTACCTAGCATTCCTATAGGAAATTCAATTAATCGATCGGCATAATACATCCAGGATATTGAACCAGAAATCAATAAAGAACTGAAAATAGTATTACAAACTAGAGAAACTTGATTTGCTATAACTCCCAAAAAAGAAGGACCGATTTTTTTTAAAAATTTTAAAAGATCAGTATTTCTAAAATTAATCTTAGGAATGACTAACATATTTATTTTATATAAATGCGGAAATTGGTAAAATAGTTGAAAAAAACCACCTATAATAACTGACCAAGCCAATATAATAACAGAAGGGTGAAAATATGAATGAAAAAAAAATGAAAATATAATAATACTAGCATTTAATAAAATTGAAGAAATTGCAGGAATAGAAAAATAATTCCAACTATTTAATATTGAAGAATATAAAGACGATAAAGATACAAGCAAAACGTAAGGAAACATAATTTTTAATAAAACACAAGATAATTTTAATTTTTCTGGTGATTTAAAAAATCCTGGAGCATTTAGTGAAATTAAAAAACAAGAAAAAATTATTCCGAATATTGTTATAATAAATAAAACAAAAATGATAAAACCAGAAATAGATGCAATAAGATTCTGTATATCAATTTCTCTTTTTTTCACTTTATAATCTATTAAAATAGGGACAAATGATTGATAAAAAATTCCTTCAGAAAAAAACTGACGTAATAAGTTAGGAATTTTAAAAGCTAAAAAAAAAGCATCAGTAAAAATTGAGGCGCCAAATATATGCGCAATCATAAGATCACGTATAAAACCTAAAATACGAGATGTTAATGTTATAATGCTTAATGATAGTAAAGACTTTAGAATATTCATTTACAATTAAATTATTAGGTTAAAATATTATATCACTGATTCATAAATATTTTACGTAAAAAAAGTATAATATTTAAATGTTATATATTAAAAATATTTTTAAAATTCACTATATTAAAGTATAAATTAAAACACTAAAATGCTTAAAAAAATAAAAAAAATTACTATTATAAAACCTGATGATTGGCATGTTCATTTAAGAGATAAAGAAACTTTAAAAAAAGTAATTCAATATACTGAAAAATACTACAAAAGAGCTATAATAATGCCTAATCTTGAAAATCCTGTTACTAATTGCACCAAGTCAATTGCATATCAAAAAAGAATTTTAAATGCTAGAAAATTAGACAGCAATTTTGAACCACTAATGGTTTGCTATTTAACTAAAAATACTTCTTTAAAAGATTTACAAATAGGTTTTTCTAAAAAAATATTCATAGGAGCTAAGTTATATCCTTATGGAGCTACAACTAATTCTTTAGAAGGAATAAAAAATATTAATGAAATTTATCATATTTTAGAACTCATGGAAAAAATAAAAATGCCATTACTAATCCATGGAGAAAAAATAGATAATAATATTGATATATACGATAGAGAAAAAAAATTTATTGATGATACTTTAATTTTAATACGCAAAAAATTTCCAGAATTAAAAATAACATTAGAGCATATTACCACCAAAGAAGCAGTATCATACGTAGAAGAGCATAATTCTTTATATCTCTCTGCTACTATTACTCCACATCATCTAATGTGTAATAGAAATGATATGTTTATAAAAGGTATTCAACCAAATCTTTATTGCCTTCCTGTATTAAAAAGAAATATACATCAAATAGCTTTAAAAAAAGCTATATCAAATGGAAAAAAAAACTTTTTTTTAGGCAGTGATACAGCGCCTCATTTCTATCAAAAAAAAATTAGCAATGGATGCGCAGGAATATTTAATGCTCCTGTTTCACTACTATGTTATATAACTATTTTTGAAGAAATGAACGCTTTAAAAAATTTTCAATCTTTTTGTTCTGAAAATGGTCCTAATTTTTATAATATACCGATAAATCAAGAAACCATTACTTTAGTAAAAAAACCCTATAAAAATTTAAATCAAATTAATATAGGAAATAATAAAATAATACCTTTTTTAGCGGGAAAAACTTTAAATTGGTCTCTTGAAACTAATGAAGAAAGTTTTAAAAAAGAAAAATAAATTTTTTATAAGATATATAAATTTAACTTTCTAAATTTCCGAAATACCAAAAGTAAGATTCTCTCTATGCGATTTTAAGATATTTAGAAAACGCTGATTTAAATAGAATTTTTGATTTAAAAGAATCTTATTTTTTAAATTTATTTTGTTTAAAAATAAAGATTTTTTAAAAATCCAATTCCAGTAATTATTCATTTTAAAAAATTTTAAATAAGGTGGGGAAATATTATATTTTTCTTCCAATGAAGATTGTTTTTTTTTTAAATAAATAAATTTTTTTAAATAAAAATGTTTTTCTTCTGTGATTAAATTTAATTTTTTTATGTCAGTTTCAGATTCTAACAAGCATATATACTCTTTGTTAATTAAATTTTCTAATATTATTAACGTATTTTTTATTATTCTTAAATTTACCAATAAATTTTTCATTTTATTTCTCATTGTTTATTTTACTTAAAATAAAATTTATATAACTAAAGAATTTTTACTATTTTAAAAAAATATATTTTTACTAAGATATAATTATTACCTCACGATTTGAATCAACTATCCCTTTAATGACTTTTCCATTATTCATTCGAACACGTATTATTTCTCTATTAGATCCGTTATCTAAAGCTTTTCCTATAGAAATAATTTCAAAATTTAATCCACTAATACGAATAGTTACTTGTTGATTTGCTTTAATTAACCACAAAGGATGAGTTATAAATGAGGTAATTGGTTGAAATGGGAAAATATCACGATTATTTACTCTATTAATTGCATCCTTTATATTAAAATAAGTACCATTCGGCAAAGCGTCTAAAAAACCCATCTTTATTTTTAAATCAGACTCTTTTATTTTAGTTCCACGAATAATCTTTTTATTTGCTATGACATATTTTCCTTTAACTTGCAATTTAACTTTTAAATATTTATTTTCAGAACCACAAATAAACACCAAATTAATCCAACCAAAACGATGAACATTGTCCATTAAGGAAAAAATAGGATTTTTACAAAATTGATTTTTCTTAAACGGTATATATGTTAGTATTTTTATACTTTTTTCTTCAATATGATATTCTTTATGAAAGAAATGAATTAACTGATTCGTTAAATCACTTGCATAAACTAACGAAAAACACTTAAAAAATAAAAAAAATATAAATAAAAAAAATTTTATTAATTTCATTTTTATTCCTATAAAAATTAATATCAGATTTTATAATTTTTTTAAAAAGTACATTTTTAATAGTTGTATATTGATACAACCTGAAATAAAGATATAATATAATTAAAAGTATATTAATTAAGAGATATATAATGTAATTAAAAAATACATTATTTATGCAAATAATTAAAATATTAATAATATTGTAATATAATTAAAATAATTTAATCGAATCTATATTAAAAAAACAACAATTTATAATATGGTAGATATTAAAAATGTTTAACCAAATAAATAAACTATTTGACTTTAATCAAAGTCTATTGAATATTTTTTCTAAAAAACAAGAAATTATTTCATCAAACATAGCTAATGCTGATACACCAAACTATAAAGCAGTAGATATTAATTTTAGAAATGAAATTAATAAAATACTTAAAAAAAGAAAAACAAAAATTCATAAAATTACATTAAAAAAAACTTCTCCTGATCATTTAGATTCTAAAATTGATAATAAATTAGAATTAAAAATTGAACCTATAAATACTAAAAAAATAAACTCAAATGGCAATACAGTTGATATGAATCGAGAAAGAATTGAATTTATAAAAAACTCTTTAAAATATGAAGAACAAATAATATATCTCAAAAACGAAATCAAAAATATGATGCGCGTACTAAAAGGATAAAAAATGTCTTTATTTAATATATTGGAAATAGCCGGTTCAGCAATGCAGGCTCAATCAGAAAAAATAAATGTTATTGCAAGCAATTTAGCTAATATAGATAGCGTCGTAGAAAAAAATGGAAAATTTTATCCATATCTTGCAAAACAAGTAATTTTCAAATTCAATCCTGTAAAAAATTCTATGGTAGGAGGTGTAAAAGTTGCTTCTATAATAAACAATCCTCAACCCACCCAAATTGTATACGATCCAGATAATCCTTTATCCAATAAAAAAGGATACATTTTAAAATCTAATGTTAATCCAATTACAGAAATGGTAAATCACATTACAGCCTCTAGAAATTATCAAGCTAATATTGAAGTGGTAAAAACAGCAAAATCAATGATAATGAAAACATTATCTATCGGAGAATAAAAAATATGAGTGATATTAATATTAATCCTGCTATAAACAATAATATTTTTGAAAACAATACTAATACCTCAGAAGATAATTATAATGCATTGAATTTACAAAAAAATTTCTTAAGTTTACTAGTTGCTCAAATTAAAAATCAAGATCCAACAGATCCTATAAAAAATAGCGAACTTACTTCACAATTAGCTCAAATTAATACAGCTAGTGGAATTGAAAAATTAAATAATACTGTTGGAAATTTTTCGTATAAAATTCATCAAAATCAAAATATTCAAGTATCTTCTTTAATCAAACATCATGTAATGATACCTCGTCCAGAAATAATACATACAAAAGACATTAATACACCGTTTGGTATAGAATTGTTTGGAAACGCAGACTCAGTAGTGATAAAAATTACAGATGAAAATAAAAATGTTGTACATACAAAAGAAATAAAAAATTTAACACCTGGTACATATAAATTTGTTTGGGATGGTACGGATTTAAATAAAAAAAGCGCAGAAACCGGAAAATATAATGTTACTGTAACTGCTATGAATGCTTCTAAAAACGTTCCTGCGCAAGTTTTAACCGCAGCTTTAGTTAATAGTATCATTACTTCTTCTGGAGATCCTATTATTGACTTAGGTGCTATGGGAACTACAAAACTTTCACAAATTCGTGCTATTTTAGAATAAAAATAAATTAAATAAAAATAAGGATTAAGTAAGATATGTCAAGTATAGAAGCAATGAATGGAATAATGGCAAGCAGCGATTATATAGATATTATATCAAACAACATTGCGAATGCTTCTACTATTGGATTTAAATCCAGCGCCCCATCATTTTTTGATGTAGTTTCTGATTCATTTTATTCTAAAAAAACGTTACATTCTGGCGTTGGAATTTCAAATGTAACTCAAAATTTTAATCACGGAATTTTAATGGATACAGGCAGAGATTTAGATTTAGGAATTGAAAAAGATGGATTTTTTCGAATCTTGGATAATGAAGGTCATGTACATTATACGCGCAATGGTCAATTTTTACTTGATAAAAATAAAAATATTGTCAATACACAAGGAATGTATTTAACTGGTCAAAATCAAATTGATTTAAAAGATGAACTAAATAATATATCCAATTTAGAACCTATTAATTTAAAAAAATCTGATTCATTAAAGGCTAAATCTACAAATAAAATCACAATATATGCCAATTTAACTGACAATATACATTCTAATGAACAAACAGTAAATATTGAAAATGATGAATTAAATACGTCTGTCGTAGGATCATCATACATTACTATTTACGATAAAAATTCCAATCCTTATAAAGTTAGTATTTCATTCAAAAAAATAAATTCTTCTGAATGGAACATGAATATTGAATCAAATAAAATTAATAGCAATATAAAAAAAGAAATTATTAAAAAAGAT
This sequence comes from Buchnera aphidicola (Melanaphis sacchari), assembly GCF_003096055.1. Classification (NCBI taxonomy): domain Bacteria; kingdom Pseudomonadati; phylum Pseudomonadota; class Gammaproteobacteria; order Enterobacterales; family Erwiniaceae; genus Buchnera; species Buchnera aphidicola. Next base: position 257,555 of record NZ_CP029161.1, on the reverse strand, counting down.
TTTAAATTAAAATTTGATTCTCATGGAAAATTAATTTCCGACGTTTCTGATTTAAATTTTGAATTAGAAAATTTTGATAAAATTCATATGAATTTAAATTGTGTTATTAAGAAATCAGATATTGATCGCTCTTTAATCAGACTATCTCAAAATGGATATTTAGAAGGTTCTTTAAAAAATTTTGATATTTTAAATAATGGCGAAATAATTGGACAATACACAAATCAACAAGAAAGAAAAATCGGACAAATATTTTTATCAAAATTTATCAATCCAGAAAAATTAAAACCAGAAAGCGGAGGTACTTGGTCGACTACAACAGAATCGGGACCAGAAAATATAGGAATAGCAGGAGACAGTAGTTTTGGGGTTTTAATGCCAAAATCATTAGAAGCTTCAAACGTTGATTTAAATAAAGAACTTATTAATATGATTATAGCGCAACGTAATTATCAATCTAATGCGCAAGCATTTAAAACAGAAGATCGATTAATTAATACATTAATTGACTTAAGATAAAATTTAAATATCAGTATCATCAGATCCTATTTAGGTAAAATATGGAAAATGCAATATATCAATCAATGCTTAGTGCTGTTAAATTATTAGATAAACAAGCTATTATTGCAAATAATTTAGCAAATATATCAACAACGGGTTTCAAAGAATCTTTTGATTTTTTTATTAAAAAAAACAACCAAAAAAATTTTGATCACACATTAGATGAAAAAATAAAAAAATATTATAATTTTTCTTCTGGAAATATACAAAGCACACAAAATAATTTAGATTTAATTGTTAAAAATAATGGTTGGTTAGTAATTAAAGATTCATATGGTAAAGAAGCATATACAAAAAATGGACACTTGCAAATTAATGAACAAGGCGATCTTACAATTCAAGGACACGAAGTAGTTGGTCGAAATGGAGCAATAAAAATTCCGAACAACGCAGATATAAAAATTTTATCTAACGGAGTTATTGAAGCAATTAAAAAAAATAAAAATCGTTTTAATACAGTAAAGATAGGATCTTTAAAATTAGTAGCCCTTCCAATGAATCATCTTATTCAAAATAAGAACGGTCTATTTTATATTAATGAAAAATCAAATAATCAAAATATACCGCATTCTGAAAACATTAATGTACAATCAGGAATGTTAGAAGAAAGTAATGTCAATTCTGTAAAAAATATGATCGATATGATATCTAATGCCAGACAATATGAAATGAATATGAAAATTATATCAGTATGCGATCAAAACGAAGAATATGCTAATCAATTATTTAATATTACCATTTAACTGAGGTATGAATTATGATTCCTTCCTTATGGATTGCCAAAACAGGCCTTGATGCTCAACAAATTAATATGAATGTCATTTCTAATAATTTAGCAAATGTAAGTACAAACGGATTTAAACGATCTAGAGCAATTTTTGAAGATTTAATGTACCAAACAATAAAGCAAGCAGGAACTAATTCATCATCTTATACTACATTGCCTTCCGGGTTACAGTTGGGAACTGGCGTTAAACCTGTTGCTACTGAAAAAATTCACAGTCAAGGTAATCTTTCTAAAACAGATTCTTCAAAAGATATAGCAATTAATGGGCCAGGTTTTTTTCAAGTACAATTACCAGATGGCAATGTTGTATACACGAGAGATGGTTCTTTTGAATTAGATCAAAATGGACAATTAGTTACACATAGTGGTTTCCCTGTTCTTCCTGAAATCAGTATTCCACCTAATGCCACAAATATAAATGTCTCAAGGGATGGAGTGATAAGCGTAACTATTCAAGGACAAACACAACCAATGTTAATTGGACAATTAAATTTAATTAATTTTGTTAATCATTCTGGATTAGAAAGTTTAGGTGAAAATTTATACCAAGAGACTCAGGCATCCGGAAATCCAATAGATAGCACTCCAGGATTAAATGGCACAGGTTTGTTATATCAGGGATATGTAGAAACTTCTAACGTAAATGTTGCTGAAGAGTTAGTAAATATGATTCAAACACAACGAGCATATGAAATTAATAGCAAATCAATAAATACTTCAGATCAAATGTTACAAAAATTATCTCAACTATAATCATTGATCTTTATAAAAAATAAATTTAAAAATTTGTAATCATAATTTTTTATTAAGGATTATTTTTCCGTGGTAAAATTGTTTATTCATAAAATTAAATATCATTTAACTGTGCTTTTTTTATTAGCACTTCAGAGCTGCGCTTCTATTGAGCACAAACCATTGATTAATGGAATTACAACTGCCATGGCTCCTAATACTTGGCCTAATACTATAAATGGATCTTTGTTCCAGGAAAATACACCTGTAAACTATGGATATCAATCGCTCTTTGAAGATCATAAACCACGCAATGTTGGAGATACAATAACTATTGTATTACAAGAAAGTATTAGCGCGAGTAATAGTTCATCTTCAGATTTAAGTAGAGATAGTACATCAAATGTAGGAGTAACAATAATTCCAGGACAACTCATGCCTTTATTCGGACCTAATAACGGCGGAAAAACAGGATTAGATAATATAGGAAAAAATGATTTTATCGGAAAAGGAAGTAATTCAGCTAAAAATACATTTAATGGGCTAATTTCTGTTACCGTTCAAAAAGTTTTACCTAACGGAAACTTAAAGGTCATTGGTGAAAAACAAGTTTCTATTAATGAAGGTATTGAATTTATTCGTTTTTCAGGAGTAATTAATCCTAATAATATCAATAAAAATAATTTAATCGCATCTACTCAAATAGCTGATGCACGTATTGAATACATAAGTAGCGGTCGCATTAACGAAATACAAAAAATGGGATGGTTGCAAAGACTTTTATTAAAAATATCTCCTATTTAATATTTATAAAAAATATCGTCTTGAGAATTAAAAAAACTCATAAAGGATTTTAATAAAATCCTTTATGAGGCATATAAATTTTGAATATAATACGTAAAATATTATTACATATAATAATTTTGTAAATAGATTTAATAAAGTAAATATATATAAGGTATTTTATGTCTAAAATAATATCATTATTAAAATTTATTACCTGCATTTTAATAAGTACATGTTTTTGTGCATATGCTGAAAAAATACGCGACTTAACAAGTATACAAGGTGTACGAGATAATCAATTAATTGGTTACGGTTTAATAGTTGGTTTGAATGGAACGGGTGATCAAACAGCGCAAACTCCATTTACAAATCAATCGTTATATAACATGCTAACTCAGTTAGGCGTGACTATGCCTTTAAATAATAATATGCATTTAAAAAATACAGCAGCCGTAATAGTCACAGCTAAGCTTCCCCCATTTAGTCATTCTGGAGAGAAAATAGATGTAATAGTTTCATCAATAGGAAGTGCGAAAAGCTTAAAAGGAGGAATATTGTTGATGACTCCTTTAAAAGGAGCAGATAATCAAATTTACGCTATTGCGCAAGGAAATATATTAATTTCTGATAAAATAAATTTTTATAAAAATAACAATTTTCTTTTTCCAAACCAAGAAAATTCTGGAAGAATTAATCAAGGCGCTACAATTGAAAGAGAAATAAAAACTAATTTTGGCAAAAGAAATACAATTAATCTTCAATTAAATCAAGAAGATTTTAGCATAGCACAAAAAATTAGTGATATGATTAATTTAAAATATCCAGATACAGCCACTCCTATTAATTCAAAAACAATACAACTAAACACTTACCCAAATAATACCGTACAAGTACACATGCTTTCAAATATTCAAAATATAGATATTCCTATGCCATTTCAAGACGCAAAAATTATTGTTAATCCTAAAACCGGTTCAATTGTTATAAATAAAGAAGTAAAATTAGGCACATGTATTATTTCACATAAAAATTTATCTGTCATAATAAATAAATTAGAAAATAAAAATTCAATGAATTCTGGTTTTTTTAAAAAAAATATTATTAATAACACTTTTAATAATGCAAATTTAAATAATATAGTACAATCCTTAAATGCTATCGGTACAGAAACTAACGAGTTAATATCAATTTTACAATCAATGAAAATCGCTGGTTGTTTACATGCTAAATTGGAAATTGTTTAATGAAAAAAAATGCATCTTTTTTTAATATGATAAATTATCAAGTCAAACTTATTGATGATCTCAAATATAGAGTCCATAATAACTCTAAAAAATACGCACTAGAAACAGCTCGAAAAGTAGAAGGTCTTTTTATTTATATTTTATTAAAAAACATGCGTAATTCTTTAACAAAAGACGATATTTTAAGTAATAATCAAAGTAAATTGTATACAGAAGTATATGATGAAAAAATTTCAACAGAAATAGCTAATAAAGGTATAGGATTAACTAAAATAATTTTAGAACAAATCAAAAAAACAAGATCATACAAATAATTTAAACAGGAGCAAAAAGATGAGTTCCATATTAAATTCTATCATTAATAACATGCATGCAATTCAAATATTAATTGATGATACTTCTAATAAAATAATGTATCCAAAACACAAAAGAATTACAACAGAAAAAATTCTAATAAAAAATCAAATAGATGAATCTAATTTAAATCCAGGGGTACAAATACAAAAAATATATGATGAATACAATGATTTTATCCAAGAAGAAAAAAGAAAAACTAGTGAAAAAGTAGAAAACGAAGAAACAAAAATAGAACAATATTTAAAATTAGAACATTTATTTGGCGAAAAATCAAATATTTTTAGCTCTTTAATAAACCAATTATTTTCCTCCATTAAAGAAAATATCATTAATAAAAATGAAAATGTATTCAATGAAGAAATAGAAAACAATTTAAATAAAATTATTATTTCATTAAAAGAATTTGACAATAAATTAAATGATTTAGAAAAAAGTACTAAAGAATTAATAGCAGAAAAAATAAAAAAAGCAAATATTTTAATCAATAAAATTTATGATATCAATATTGATATTCGTTACTTTCCAATTAAACAACTCCCAAATAGAATTGAAAGCTATATTGAAAAACGAGATCATTTAATTGATGAACTAAACAATATAATAGGAATTAAAGTAACTAAAGATCATGACGAATTTAAAGTTTTTTTAAATAGTGGTATGTGTATCATTGACGATTATAAAAAATATAATTTAATTACATTAACATCTAGTTTAGATGATAAGTATATCAGTGTAGGATGCTGGGATGACGAAAATAAACTAAAAAAAATAGAACATATGATTTTAAGTGGTTCGCTGGGAGCACTGTTTGAATTTCGTAACGGAGATTTAGAAAATTCTAGGAATAAAATTGGACAATTAACTATTAATTTTGCTGATAGCATAAATCGTTATCATACAATAGGATATGATAGTCTTGGCAATCCTGGAAAACAAGTATTTAATATTAGTGATCCAAAAATTATCTCCAGTTCGACAAACGAGCTCCATCCATCTGTTTCTATAAAATGGGTTAATACTAGCAATGCACAAGATAGTAACTATGTAGTTTTATCCGAAAACAATCATTGGACAATAACAAGATTAAAAGATCATAAAATAATTAATCCTGAAATATACCAAGATAATGATAATACATTTATTACCTTTGATGGAATCGAGTTAAGATTCCGCACAAAAAATAGCACTGAAGGTAATATTTACATGATAAAACCGTATTTTAATACGCTAAGCGAATTAAGACTATTAATTGTAAAAAATAATCCATTAGCACTGTCATCAACAAACGATTTAAGTCAAATTAACAAAAATAATGCAATTATAATACATAATCTCAATAAAGATGAATTAGTTGATAAAACAGAAACACTTTTTCAATCTTACCTTAGATTTCTTAAATATTTGTCGTATAAATGCAATGATTTAGAAGAAAAAGTACCCTTTGAACGGAATATGATTAAAATTTTAGATAATAAAAAATTATCAACATCCGATGATAATATTGATGAAAACTATCAAAAATTAAGTTACGAACAAAAATGTTATCTTGCAAATGCTAAAATTTTAAAACTTGCCGAAAATATTTTTAATGAAATTGTTGAATGTTATAGTTAATATACAATCTTTAAATTCTTAAAAAATAAAAACTTACTTTTATGGTAAGTTTTTATTTTTATGAAATTAAAAAAATTATTTTGCCCAAAATTTTATTTTATTTTGGTTATAGGAGAGGTAGAAAAATTTATTGCAGAATGAGCTCCTGCAGAACTTTTAAATGTTGTTTTAGACTTAAAAGAAAAATTAAAAGACTGAGTTATAAATTTATTTTCATTGTTAAATTTATTGCTATAAATTTTTGTAATAGGTGCGCTCGATATTTTTGTTTGATTTTTTCTTCTAAAATTATTCTTCTGAAAAATATTTTTTTTATTTAAAATTAGAAAATTGTTTTTTTTAGATATTATTTTTAACTTGATTTTTACGTTTTTTTGAATTATATTTTTTTTCTTTAAATCGTTATTTAAAAAATATTTATAAAAAATTGATATTTTTTCTTTAGAAAAATGATTTAATAAAATTATTTTATTGTTAGAACTTTTTAAACGTGCTGTTATAGGACTAATCAGGTTATTTCCTTGAAAAAAAGTATTTAATTTTTTATTATTTTTTATTTTATTTATACATAATTTTTTTAGTTGTTTTGTTGCTAAAAAACGTCGTAAGTAAATAAAAAAACGATTTACTGATGCTGGGATAAAAACAGGAAAACAAAAAAAATCATCATATAAATTTTGTATAATATTTATGTTGCTTGGCACAAAACTTCCTAATAATAACTTATTTTTTAAAAAAAATTCATTTATTTTTTTTTCAAATAAAAATTTTTCTTGTTTAAATAAACTATAAAACAATAATATTTTAAGTAAATTTTCATTATTAATTTTCTGAAATAAAAATTTGTACCAATCAGATATATAAAAATATTTCTTTAAATCTTTTACTTCTATAGCAAAAAAATTGTTTAAATATATATTCTCAAGATTATTAAATAAGTCATATTTCTTCGGTAAATAATTTTGATGCAATTTATTTGAAAATAGCTTTGTATTCTTACCGAAACCAATGCTAAATTTTTTACGAATCTTTTTTGGCTTTTCAAGATAAATTTCTTTTTTTTTATTTTGACAAATATTTTTGTTTAAAATTTCATTTTTAATCAAAAGACACTTGATTAAAAATTTGTTTTTTATCCAAAAAATAAATTTTTTAAAAATATTTTTATTATTTAAAAAAATATTTAAAAACAAATTTATATAGTTGATTTTTTTTATAAAATTATTTTTTTTTTGATAAAAAATATAATTAGATAAATTAAAATTAGTTAAAATTGGTCGTGATATTATTTTTTTATCAAAAACTTCTTTTTTTAAATTCTTTATACTTCTATTTTTTTCTATATTAGAAAGATAATAGCTAGTAGCTTTTACTCGTTCACCTCTTTTTATTCTAGATACAAAATAATGTGGAGTTTTCATATTTTTATTAGGAATAATTATAGTTTTTCCACCAGCCTGACGTTTTTCAATTGCATGTACAGCATCTCTTTTTTCATTTAATAAATAACAAGCAATTTCAATTGGCACAATTGCATGAACTTCATACGTATTTTTTTTTAAAGCCTCTTCTTCAATTAACCTTAATATAGATAAAGATAAAGATTCGTTGTCTCGAATTACACCCGTACCTGTACATCTTGGACAAATATGATGACTAGATTCACCTAAAGATGAACTCAATCTTTGTCGAGACATTTCTAGAAGACCAAATCTAGAAATACTTCCGATTTGAATACGCGCTCTATCTTCTCGAACAATATTACGCAATTTTTTTTCAATAATTTTTTGATGTTTAATTGATGCCATATCTATAAAATCAATAACTATTAAACCACCTAAATCTCTTAATCTTAATTGCCGAGAAATTTCTTCTACAGCTTCTAAATTAGTATTAAATGCTGTTGCTTCAATATCTAATCCACGTGTAGAACGAGATGAATTAATGTCGATTGCTGTTAAAGCCTCTGTATTATCAACCATGATCGAACCACCCGAAGGTAATCTTACTTTTCTTTGAAAAGCAGAATTAATTTGTGATTCAATTTGATAATAACTAAATAATGGTATATCCCCAGTATATAATTTAATTTTATTAATAAAATCTGGACGACCTAAATTAATAATATGTTCACGAGCCAAATTTAATATTTTAGGATTATCAATTAATATTTCTCCAATATCTTTTTTTAAATAATCTCTAAAAGCGCGAACAATAACGTTACTTTCTTGATAAATCAAAGATGGCGTAGGTTTTTTTTTCAAATCTTTTTGAATAGTATCCCAATGTTTTAATCGCAGAGACAAATCCCATTGTAATGATTCAATAGATTTTCCTACCCCAGCAGTACGAATAATTATTCCCATATTTTCAGGTACTTTTAAAGAAATTAATAATTCTCTTAATTCTACTCTATCATTTTTTTTAATTCGTCTAGATATGCCGATAGTTTTTGGATTATAAGGCATAAGAACTAAATAACTTCCGGCTAACGTAATAAAAGTAGTTAAAAAAGCACCTTTTGTACCTCTTTTTTCTTTATTAATTTGAACTAAAATCTCTTGGCCTTCATGCAAAATCTTTTTAATATTTATTTTTTCATCAAAATTATAATTTTTTGGAAAATAATTCCTAGAAATTTCTTTTAATGGCAAAAAACCATGTTTTTCTATTCCATAATTTACAAAAGCAGCTTCTAAACTAGGTTCAATATGAGTTATTCTTCCTTTATATATATTAGATTTTTTCTGTTCTGATCTAGAAGTTTCAATATCAAGATCATATAAACGCTGACCATCAACAAGAGCTACACGTAACTCTTCCTGCTGAGTTGCGTTAATTAACATTCTTTTCATTATAACATTTTCTCTCTTATTTTTATAAATAAGCAAATACATTAACAAAAAAATATATAACTTTAGTAAATCTATTTTCTTAAATTCGACTTATAATTGTTATTTAAAATATATAAAAATAAGTTATTTAAATCTTAAAATACAATTTAATTGCTGATACTAATATATTTATATGTTTAATTATATTATAATTGATAAAAATTAAAAAAATTACTTCATCACAGAGATTTTTTTAATGAAACATAAAATATTACCTATATCTATTATATATATTAATGAGGATATGATAAATCAACGAATAGATAACTTTTTAAAGAAAAAATTTAAAAATGTTCCTAAAAGTATGATTTATCGTATTATAAGAACGGGAAAAATCAGAATTAATAAAAAAAGAATCAAACCAGATTATAAATTAAAAAATGGAGATCAATTAAAAATCCCACCAATAAAAATAAAATGTCGAAAAAATAATAATATCTCAATACAAAATTCAGAAAAAAAATTATTAAATAATATTTTATATGAAGATAATTATTTATTAATTATTAATAAACCCTCTGGTATTGCAGTACATGGTGGAAGTGGAATAAATCATGGAATTATAGAATCTTTTCGAAAATTGCGACCATTAGAAAAATATCTTGAATTAGTGCATCGCATCGATAAAGAAACATCTGGTATTTTAATGTTAGCTAAAAAAAGAATGGCTCTTATATCGTTGCATGAACAAATAAGAGATAGAAAAATAAAAAAAGAATATATAGCATTAGTACATGGTTTATGGCCAGAAAATTTAAAAAAAATATCACAACCTTTATTAAAAAAAAAGTTAAATAACACACAAAAAAAAGTTTTAGTTCATGCATCTGGAAAATTTTCAGAAACTCATTTTAGAATAAAAAAAAAATATTCTTTAACAACGCTCTTAACTGCTATACCTATAACAGGAAGAACACATCAAATTCGAGCACATACTTTATATGCAGGACATCCAATATTATTTGACAAACGCTATGGAAATCATAATTTAGATTTAAAAATAAAACATAAAAATAAACTAAGTAGACTATTATTACACGCTAACTCTATTAATTTCATACATCCTAAAAATGGTAAAAATATAAATATAAAAGCACCATTAGATTTAAATCTTGAAAAATATTTAAATGCTCTTGTATGACAATTATGAAATATTTTTAAATATATATTTAATAAGAGAAAATAAAATGGCTGTTCAAAAAAACAAACCAACTCGTTCTAAAAGAGGCATGAGACGCTCTCATGACTTTTTAACAGAAAAATTATTATCGATAGATAAATTTTCAGGAGAAACACATCTACGTCATCATATTACTGCTAAAGGATATTATAAAGGAAAAAAAGTAATTTAAAGTTTAAAACGACTCTTTTTATAAGTGTCGTTTTTAAGAAATAAATATATATTTTAAAAGTTTTATCTAATTAATATTTTTAATACCAAAAAATAAAAATTTTTTAAAAAATGGAATAAATATTTAATTTTATTCAAAAAAAAGTAATATGTTAAAAAAGGTTATTTTAATGTGTTCATTTGCCATGTTATTTCCAGGTCAAGGTTCTCAAAATATAAATATGTTATCTTCTTTTTTTCAAAAAAAGAATAATATATTTAAAAAAACTTTCAATGAAGCATCAGAATACATAAAATTTAATTTACTAAAACTTATACAAGAAGGCCCTAAAGAAAAATTAAATTATAGCGAATATACGCAACCAGCAATATTAACTTCATCAATTGCTATTTATCGTTTTTGGGTCGAAAGAAATGGAAAAATACCTTCATTTATGGCTGGACATAGTTTGGGAGAATATTCTGCTTTGGTTTGTTCTAACGCAATGCAATTTTCTGATGCTGTAAAAATTGTTTCTTTACGTGGAAAATGGATGGAAAAATTAGCTAAAAAAAAGTTATATCAAACAAAAGCAATTATTGGGTTAGATCAAAAAATAATTGAAAATATCTGTTTAAGATTTTCATCTAAAAACATTTATATAGCAAGCATTAATAATAAAAATCAAATTATTATTTCAGGAAAAAAGTCATCAATTGAAAAAGCAATAATAAGTTTTAAAAAAAACGGAGTTAAAAATATATTCGATCTAAATATTAATTTTCCTGTACATAGTATTTTAATGAAACCAATAGCTGAAAAACTTTATAATATATTAAAACTTATTAAAATTAAATCACCTGAAATACCAGTTATTAACAATGTTTACGCTAAAAAAGAACATTCTAGCCATCTTATTAAGATGGCATTAATGAAGCAAATGTATAACACTGTAAGATGGAGTGAAACAATTGATTTAATAAAGTTAAATAAAGTTTTTATAATGTTAGAAATAGGCCCAAATAAGATTTTGACAAATTTAAATCGAAATCAAAATAATATAACTTCGTTTAGCACAAATAACTTAAAAAATTTTTTAATATCATTTAAAATAATTAATAAAAATTATGAAAAAAAGAAAAACTGCATTAGTCACAGGTGCTAATAAAGGAATAGGACGAGAAATTTCTAAAAAATTAATAAAAAAAGGTATTCAAGTAATTGGTACATCTAGAACAAAAAATGGAGTAAATGTTATTAATTCATATTTAAAAAAAAATGGATTTGGATTTATTTTGGATCTTAAGAATACAAATTCTATTCCAGAAAAAATTAAAGAAATATTTAAAAAAATAAATTTTATTGATATTTTAATAAATAATGCTGGAATCAATGAAGATAATTTATTAATTTACATGAGCCCAAGGCAATGGGAGGATACAATAAAAGTGAATTTAACAGCAGTATTTTATATGTCCAAATCAATCGTACGTTCAATGATAAAAAAAAGAAAAGGTCGCATTATTACTATAAGTTCTGTAGTTGCTTATACTGGTAATAAAGGTCAAATAAATTATAGCGCTGCAAAATCAGGGCTGATTGGATTTCATAGATCATTAGCGTTGGAAGTAGCTTCTAAAGGAATTACTGTAAATATTGTATCACCGGGGTTAATTAATACTGATTTAATTAAAAATTTAAATTATTTTCAATACAAAAGATACTTATCTCTCATACCTATGAAACGGTTAGGAACAACTCAAGATATCGCAAATGCTGTAATTTTTTTGTCTTCATCAAAAGCATCGTATATAACTGGACAAACATTACATATAAACGGAGGAATGTATATGAGTTAATTTTTCATTAGTCGAATATTATTTTTTTATGATAAAATAAAATTTTATAACAGAGAAAATAAAAATGAAAAATAATGAACAAAAAATAAAAAAAATAATTTCCAAAATACTAAATATTGATATCAAAAAAATTCTTAATAATTCTTCTTTTACAGAAGATCTCAGCGCCGATTCTTTAGATGTGGTCGAATTAATTATGGCATTAGAAGATAAATTTAATATTGAAATATCGGATGAACATGCCCAAAAAATCAATACAGTTCAAGAAGCTATTGATTATATTAATTCAACATATAAAAATAAATTTTAAAAATTTATAAACAATTAATACAACAAATAATGCAAAATAAATTTATTGTAATTGAAGGATTAGAAGGTGCTGGAAAAAGTCATGCATGTTTATATATAAAAAAAATTTTAAAAAAATGTAATATAGAAAAAATTATTTTAGTACGTCAACCTGGAAGTACAAAAATTTCAGAAAAAATAAGAAATTTAATAAAAAAAAATTCTTATTCTGAAAAATTGACTAATGAAGCAGAACTTTTATTAATATATGCCGCGCGCATACAATTAGTAGAAACTATAATAAAACCTGCATTAAAAAATGGAATGTGGGTAATTTCAGACCGTCATGATTTATCCTCTCTGGCTTATCAAGGAGGAGGATTAGGAATAAAGAAAAAACTAATCATGCAATTAAAAAATTTATTTTTAAAAAATTTTAATCCAGATTTAACTATTTATTTAGATGTTAATCCTAAAATTGGATTACAAAGAGCATTAAAAAGAAATTCTTTAGATAGAATAGAAAGTCGATCATTAAAATTTTTTTATAAAACGAGAAAAGCTTATTTAAAAAATATAAAGTTAGATAACAAAAGCATAAAAATAAATGCTAATTTTAATATTAAAATCGTTATGAAAACAGTAAAAAAACAAATTTTAAACTGGCTTCAAAAAAAGGTCAAATGAAAATATATCCTTGGCTAAAAAAAAAATATGAAGAAATTATTCAAAAACACCAAGAAAAAAAAGCGCATCATGCTATTCTAATAAAAACTTATAAAGGAATAGGTGTTTTTCGCTTAATTTGGGCTGTCAGTAAATGGTTACTATGTCTTAAACCAAAAGGAATATATCCTTGCGAAGGATGTCATGGATGCACATTAATGTCTTCAAAAAATCATCCAGATTGGCACGAATTTACTATAGAAAAAAATAATTTTGTCAGTGTTGATGATATTCGAAAAATAAATCAAAAAATATTTCAAAGTGCACAACAAGGACAATCTAAAATTATTTTTTTTTCAAATACAAAAAAGTTAACAGAACAAGCAATGAATGCACTATTAAAAACGTTAGAAGAACCGCCTAAAAAAACTTGGTTTTTTTTTATAGATTACAATTATTTGAAATCACATTCTACGTTGAGAAGTCGATGCATTATATACAGATTATTACCTCCAAAAGAGAAAAATAGTATAAAATGGCTATCTAATAAAAATACTAAAAAAAATACATCAAATATAACAGCACTACGAATTAATCAGTCATGTCCTTTATCTTCTGAAAAGTTTATTAATGGAGATTTATGGAATGAAAGAAAAATTCTATGTAAAAATTTATTTGAATCTATTAAAAATAAAAATTTGTTAAAAATATTACCAATTTTATGTCAAAAAAATATGATTTCTAAAATAGATTGGATATGTTTTATATTATTTGATGCAATCAAAACAAATTTTAAAGACAAAAAAAAAATAATTAATCTTGATCAATTAGAATTAGTTAATTTTTTGTCTACTCATTATAATAACATTATTTTAAATAAAAGTATTGATATATGGATACAATGTAAAAATCAAGCATTAAAAATTCCTACAATTGATAAAGAATTGCTATTGCTAGAAAAATTGCTCATATGGGAAAAAACTTTATATTTTGCAAACTAAGCAAGCTTCTGCATAATTTTTAAAAAGAGACAAAATTATGTTCTTAATTGATTCCCACTGCCATATTGATCGATTAAACTATAGTCTATTACATGGAAGTATAGAAAATATGTTAGAAAAATCATACCGAAACAACATAAAAAAATTTTTAACAATATCAACTTCTATAAATAATTTTAACAAAATAAAAATTTTTCTTGACAAATATAAATCTATTTTTTACTCATGCGGAATTCATCCTTTATATTGTGAAAAGCAAATAAACGAATTAAATAAATTAGAAAAAAAATCTAATATAAAACGCGTTATAGCGTTAGGTGAAACAGGTTTGGATTATTTTTATTCACCTCAAAGTAAAAAAATACAACAATATTTTTTTAGAAAACATATTCAAATTGCAAAAAAATTAAAAAAACCAATTATAGTACATACTAGAAATGCTATAAACGATACAATACAAATACTCCAAGAAGAAAATGCAAGAGAATGCGGGGGCATTATACATTCATTTACTGAAGATAAAAAATCAGCATTTAAATTATTAGATATAGATTTTTATATTTCGTTTTCTGGAATCATCACCTTTAAGAAATCAATAGAATTACGAGAAACATTAAAAACAATACCATTAAAAAATATTTTAATAGAAACAGATTCGCCATACTTATCACCAGTTCCTTATAGAGGAAAAGAAAACCAACCCGCATATCTAATTGAAATAGCAAAAAATATTTCATTCATAAAAAAAATAAATTTGAAAAAATTTACTGAAATTTTAAAAACAAATTTTTGTACGTTATTTAATTTAAACTTTTAAAAATATACTATTTAATTAATTTGAGATTTACATATATTTAGGAGTTTTAACATGTTTAAAAATGTATTTGCAAATCTTCAAAAGATTGGTAAATCGCTTATGTTACCTGTCTCGGTGCTACCTATAGCAGGAATACTTCTTGGAATAGGATCGGCTCATTTTAGTTTGATACCAGAAATTATTTCAAAAATCATGGCAGAAACAGGAGGATCTGTTTTTTCTAATATGCCATTAATTTTTGCCATCGGAGTAGCTCTTGGATTTAGTAATAATGACGGAGTAGCTGCATTAGCTGCGGTTGTTGCATATAGCATCTTAATTCAAACATTGCATGCTGTTGAACCAATTATACTGCACAACTTTATTAATATAAAAACAAAAAATAATTTTTCTGATATTGGTATATTAGGTGGCATTATAGCAGGTGCAATTTCAGCATGCATGTTCAATAAATTTTATAAAATTCAATTACCTGAATATTTAGGTTTTTTTGCAGGAAAAAGATTTGTTCCTATTATTTCAGGTTTATGTGCAATATTTGTAGGATTAATTTTATCTTGTATATGGCCATCTATTGGAAATAAAATTCAAATTTTTTCTAAATGGGCTGCTTATCAAAATCCCATTTTTGCTTTTTTTCTTTATGGATTAGTAGAAAGAGCACTAGTTCCATTTGGTTTGCACCATATATGGAATGTTCCATTTCAAATGCAAATTGGAGAATATACTAATTCTTTGGGGCAAGTTTTTCATGGAGATATCGCAAGATATATGGCAGGAGATACAACTGCTGGAAATTTATCAGGAGGATTTATTTTTAAAATGTATGGACTTCCAGGTGCTGCTTTAGCCATTTGGCATGCTTCTAAAAAAAGCAACAGAAATAAAATAGGTAGTATTATGATTTCCGCGGCTTTAACTGCTTTTCTAACGGGAATTACTGAACCAATTGAATTTTCTTTTATATTAGTCGCACCCATATTATATTTTGTTCATGCTTGTTTAGCGGGTTTATCGTTTCCATTATGTATTTTTTTAAATATGCGAGCTGGAACTAGTTTTTCTCATGGATTTATAGATTTTATAGTTCTTAGTGGACATAGTAATAATATATTTCTTTTTCCAATTATTGGTATTTTATATGGTTTGTTATACTATATTTTATTTTATTTTTTAATTATCACTTTAAATTTAAAAACACCTGGTCGAGAAAAGAACGAAAATAATATTTTAAAGATAAAAAACAATAATGAAATTGCACCTCATATTATTATCGCTTTAGGGGGGAAAGAAAATATTAAAAATTTAGATGCATGTATTACTAGATTACGCGTTACAGTAATAAATATATCAAAAGTCAATCAGAATTCTTTAAAAAATCTTGGAGCAGCGGGAATAGTTATTTCAGGTTCAGGAGTACAAGTGGTATTTGGCACAAGATCTGAAAATATTAAAACTGCAATGGATCAGTATATAAATAATAAATAACTATAAGGGTGAGTCAAAGTTAACTCGCCCTCAATACTTCTTTTAAAAAAATCACTTAGAATATAAAAAATTTAATCATGAATAAACATTTGATTTTTCAAAAAATAATTAGAAAAGAAATTCCATCAAATATTGTCTATCAAGATAATATTGTGACAGCATTTACAGATATTCAACCTAAAGCACCTATACATATATTAATTGTACCCAACGATTTTATTAAATCAGCTAATGATATTAATAAAAAAAATAAAGATATTTTTGCACATATGTTATATGTAATCGTTAATATAGCTAAAGAAAAAAGAATTAGCAAAGAAGGATACAAAATAATTATTAATTGCAATAAAAATGGAGGGCAAGAAATTAATTATTTTCATATGCATTTATTAGGAGGTAAAAAATTAAAATCTCTGTATTAGATATGAAATTATTTTTAAAATATAAAGGATAGGATTTGAATAAAAATTTATTATTTTGGATTATTATTATATTTTTTTTAAATAATTGTTCTTTTTTAGAGAAAATAGATTTTTTTCCAGAAAAAAAAACTCTATTTTTAAATTTCAAACTTTCTGCTCAAGATATTATTAAAACAATGCTAAATAACAAAAACATAATTTTTTCTAAAAAAATATCGTTATATGTCGGAATTATAAATAATAAAAGCAATATTTTTTTAGAAAATAAAAAATTAACAAATATTCTAAAAAAGGAAATTTTAAAAAAAATAAATCAAATAAAAATTATTGATTATAAAACTATAAATAAAACAAAAAAACAACTAGGTTCGTCAATAAATAATAATGCATTGGATATTCCTACTTCTATTTTACTATCTCGTAGTAATAATATCACATATTACCTTAATAGTTGTATATCAGGAAAAAAAGAACCTTTTTTTTTAAAAGTACAATTAATACTTGTTAAAACTGGAGAAATTTTATTCTATAAAACAAAAAAAATTTATTTTTAAAAAATATAAAAAAATTAATAAAAAAGAGCAGTTCTTTCTACTGAAATTAACTATAAAAAATGTATTTATTTATATGATAAACATATAAAATATTTTTTCTTTTAAAAAATCAGTAGAAAGCTCTAACTCTTAGAACAAATTTTATTTATTAAATATAAAATGTAGAAATATTCAAAAAAATATTAAAAACGATATACTATTCCAGCACCTATAATATTGTCTGTAGAAATTTTATTATTTTTACTAAAATCATTTTCCTTTAACAAATTAATTTTATAATTCATATATGTTGAAATATTTTTATTAAATTCATAACGAGTAGCAATATTAATTTGTTTGGCTAAATTTATTTCAGGCGTTTGTCCACTACCAGAATTTTGTCCTTTTGAATCTAAGTAACTTAAAGAAGGATGAAATCCAGATTTAAAGTTGTATTCAGCAATTGCTTCAATATTTTGCGTTTCATCGATATAAGAAGTATCATTTTTTAGTTTATATGGCGTTAAATTTCGAGCAGCACCATAAAAAGCAGCAACATATACATTATCAGTATCATATTTAAAGCCTAATCCGTATGTATCAACAGATAAATTTTTTAAATTTTTTGATGAATCAGATTCTGATTGTAATTTCTTAGATGTAAAGCAAGAACCAATAGCGGTTAATCCAGAATCAGTTTCATATTTTACAGAAGCGCCCCATCCTGTACCATTTTTTTGATATTCTACTCTATCTTTGTTAGCATCTTGATATTGCAAGGAAAAACTCAGACCATCTATTAAACCAAAAACGTTATCATTTTTATAGGTTAATAAACTATTATTTCTACCGATCATATAATTATCATTATATGCAAATACACTATTATTAATTATATATGGAGCGCGATTTGTTAATGATTGTGCGTCATGAATAATACCATAATTACGACCGTAATCTATCGATCCTAAATTACCATATTTTAAACCTGCATATCCTAACCGAATAATATTAGGCTGTTGATTTAATAATTCTTCAGGCATAAAAAGATTAGTTTTATATTCAATTTTTGCATAGCTTAATAATTTATCAGTAATATTAACTCTTCCTGAAAGACCAATGATAGCATTTGTACTATCATCTTTAGAAGTCACTTTAGTCGATAAAAATTTATTAGAAAACTCGTGACTTGGATTTATACTGCCGTATAATTCTAATTGATTCCCATCTTTATTAAAGATTTCAACAGCATTCACTGTAGCACTTGTGGCAAACAAAATAGGTATTAAAATTGATAATGACTTAGATTTTTTCATAATTTTTAAATTTCCTCATCAATGATTATAACTAAAATTAAATTAAAAAAATATTAATTGCGTTAATTAAAAATTAGCATTTTTAACAGAACGTGGAAATGGAATAGTATCTTTTATATTTGACATTCCAGTAATATAAGATAATAAACGCTCAAAGCCCATCCCGAAACCTGAATGATGTACAGTTCCATAACGACGAATATCTCTATACCACCAATAATCTTGTGTTTTCATTCCTAATTCTAGCAAACGAGAATCTAATACTTCTATTCTTTCTTCGCGCTGAGATCCTCCAATTAACTCTCCAATACCTGGAACTAACAAATCCATAGCAGCAACAGTTTTTTGATCATCGTTTAATCTCATATAAAATGCTTTTAATTCTTTTGGGTAATTAATTATTATTATAGGGTTTTTAAAATGCTTTTCAGAAAGATAGCGTTCATGTTCTGTAGTTAAATCAGTTCCGAAATCAATATTTTTATCAAATTTTTTTTGATTATTTTTTAAAATTTTTATAGCATCTGAATAACTAAGATGAATAAAATCGTTTAATAAAAATTTTTTAAGACGTATGATTATATCACTATCAAAATAATTTTTAAAAAAATTAATATCTTTTATGCAATTTATTAAAAGAGATTTAAAAACATATTTCAACATTTTTTCAACAAAAATTAACATTTCGTTTAAATTACAAAAAGATGACTCAACCTCTAGCATCCAAAACTCTGCTAAATGACGACTAGTATTAGAATTTTCAGCTCGAAACGTAGGACCAAAAGTATATACCTTTGACAAAGAACAAGCATATGTCTCCAAATACAATTGCCCCGAAACAGTTAAAAAAGATTCTTTTGAAAAAAAATCTTTTTTAAAGTCCACGGAACCATCTCTTGTTCTAGGAATATTTTCTATATTTAAGGTTGAAACGCGAAACATTTCTCCGGCACCTTCTGCATTCAATGACGTAATAATAGGCGTGGGTACCCACAAGTAACCTTCTTGACAAAAAAATTTTTGTAATGCTTGAAATGCATGATTACGTATTCTTGCTACTGCTCCTATTACATTTGTTCTAGCACGTAAATGTGCTACTTCTCTTAAATATTCAATAGTATGTCTTTTTGCAGAAATCGGGTATGTATCTGGATTTTTAACCCACCCAATTACTTGAATTTTTGTTGCTTGAATTTCATATTTTTGTTTTTTTCCAAGAGATAAATTTAATACTCCAGTAATTATAACAGAACAACCGATAGTTAAACGTAATATTTCATTATGATAATTGCATAGATGATTATTAGCAATAACCTGTATAGAATCAAAATGCGAACCATCGTAAACCGAAATAAAAGAAAAACCAGATTTAGATATTCTAGAACTTCTAATCCAACCACGTACAGTAATTAAAGTATCTGTGGCGATATCATTTTTATGTATTTGTAATATTGATACTACATTCATAGTTTTTCCTTCTATTTTATTTCTAAGAGGTCATTAAAATCAAATAAGAAAAAAATAATAAAGTAAAAAATAGAATTAAATTTTATTGTTAAAAGGCAATTTAAATGCGTGATATAAAGATTTAATAAAATTTTTATCTAAACAAAACATTTTTCCAGGACTATCAGACAATTTAGCAACAGGTCTTCCATTACATTTAACTAATTTAATTACAATATTTAATGGTTTAACATTTGGAATATCACAGGTCAATTGAGTTCCAATCCCAAATATAACATTTGTTCTATTGTTAAATTTTTTATAAATTGATATAATTTTTTTAAAATTTAAATTATCTGAAAATAACAATGTTTTAGTATTAGGATCGATACCTAATTTTTCGTAATGTTTAAGAGCTTTTTCACCCCATTTTATGGGATCTCCAGAATCGTGTCTTATACCTTGATAAGATTTAGAAAAAAATAAATTGAAATCACGTAAAAAAGAATCCATGTTAATACAGTCTGTAAGAGCAATACTTAAATGATTTTTGTATTGATTCAACCAAGTACTAAGTGCTAAAATTTGACTGTTTTTTAGATTAGAACTGATTTGTTGATGAGCTTGAAACCATTCATGAGCCTGTGTGCCTACTGGTAATATTTTTAAAATACGTGATATATGATAATTACTTGAACCTATTAAAAAAGGAAATTTTTGTTTTAATCTTTTTACAATTAAATATTGTACATCGTATGAAAATCGTCTTCTAGTGCCAAAATCAATAATTTTTAAACGAGATAAATCTAAATTCTTTGTTTTCTGAAAAAATTTTTTTAATTTATAATCTAAATATTGAACAGCTATATCTGAAGTAATATCAGGATTTGAATTTTTATGAAAAATTTCGCTGATTAAAGATAAAATAGGTACTTCCCATAAAATTACTTCTTTCCATAAACCGCTGATGCGGATATTCAATTGACCATTTTTATTTTTAATTTGCACTTGTGTGATATTATAACGAAATCTTTTTAACCAATGTAAATATTCTTTTCTAAAAAATGGAAAAGATGTCATATAGATATATTCTTTATCACTCAGAGATAAAGATGTCATCATGTTGATTTGATCTAATAAAATATTAGAATAACATCCTAAAATATTAGGCCCTCTACAAATAAATTCAGCCACTACATTAACTTTACTATAATTATAAAATACAGCTTGTTGCATATGGAGTTTATACGCATCAGTATCAAGTAATGTTTTAATTATTGGATAATTATATTGTTTCATAATATATTTATATTCTATATTTTTTATAGCATAATAATTCAAAATAATTATATATTCAAAGTCATAAAAATATTAAAAAAATTATCAAATACACTTTAAATATATAAATTTACATATAAAAATATAACATAAAAAAAAAAGTTATCAATTTTAGAAAAAATAAAATTCATAACTCAAAATACGTAAAATTTAATATTTTTTAAAACATAATTAATTATTTATATGAATCTGAAAATAATAAAAATTTTTAATTACACTTATTTTTAACTTAACTAAAAAGAAATTATAATGTTTTACTATTTAATCCGTAAACTTTTATTTTTAATAGAACCAGAAAAAGCACATACATTTATATTAAAAGTCTTAAATTTTAAAATTATTCAAATAATAATGAATTTTTTTTTAAAATCCTTACCTTTAAAAAAAAATAGATATATGAATTTAATATTTAATAATAAAATTGGTTTGGCTGCCGGAGTAGACAAAAATGGAGAATATATAGATTCTTTGTCAAAACTTGGATTTGGCTTTATTGAAGTTGGTACAGTGACACCATTACCTCAATATGGAAATAAGAAACCCAGATTATTTAGAATAAATGAAAAAGAAGGCATTATTAATATGATGGGTTTTCCAAACTTAGGAATAGATAATTTAATTAAAAATTTAAAAAAATCTAAATTTACTGGAATAATAGGAGTCAATATAGGAAAAAATAAAAATACTCCAATTGAAAACGCAGTAAATGACTATTTAATATGTATAGAAAAAATATATTTATATGCTGATTATATTGCAATTAATATTTCTTCGCCCAATACCATTGATCTAAAAAAATTACAATACGGTAGTGAATTAAAAAATTTGTTAAAAAATATTAAAAAAAAACAAATAGAAATGCATAAAAAACACTATAAATATGTTCCAATAGCTATTAAAATCTCTCCGGATTTATCTAAAAAAGAAATAATTTATATCTCTAGTCAATTAATTTATTATAATATAGATGCAGTTATTGCTACAAATACAACATTAGATTATTCACTTCTATCTACTAAACAAAAAACAAAAAAAAAAGGCGGTTTAAGTGGCTTACCTCTGCAAAAAAAAAGTACTAATGTAATATCAATATTAAATAAACATCTTAAAAACAAGGTAACTATTATTGGAGTCGGAGGTATTAACTCTTTAAATTCCGCTCAAGAAAAAATTTCATCAGGGGCTGATTTAATACAAATATATTCTGGATTAATATATCATGGCCCAAAGTTAATTAGAAAAATAATTAAAGGTTTATAAAATATTTAAAATATATAACGTAATTTTTACAAAATAGATATTTAAAAATATATAAAAAAATAAATTATTTACTTATTAATAAAAGTTCTTTGAAATTTTTAAAAAACAGCCTTAATCATAGAAAAATAGATGTACCTGTATATACAATCTTTGTACAAAATAAAATTTCTTTAGGAATTTTTTTTATTAATAAAAAATTTATATAAAAATCTTAATAATCTTTATAATAAAGATTGGTGTTAATTAAATTAATATTTTTTTAAAAAACATTTTTATTTAACTTTAAAAAAAATAATATTTTTATAAATAACTTATTTAAAACATTAATAATGAAAATATAGTTATTTAGTATATATAAAAAATATTTTTAAAATAATCTAAATATTTTCATAAACGATATATTTATAACATGTTATCATATAAATATGATATCTATTGTTTTAAATTAAAACAAAGATTTTATTAAAAAAATAGTATATTTTTAATCTTTTAATAAAAAATTTTTAAAGTTGATATAAAAACCTCTCTTTATAGTTTTTTAATAAAACATTTTATAATACGAGTAATATTGAAATAAATATAAAAACAAATTAAAAAATTATACAATAAATTTAATTAAATTTAAAAATGCAATTTAAATACTCTAAAAAATAAATTTAATGAAACATATAAAATATTAATTTCTAGTTTAGTGTATAAAAAAGTGAAAATTAATTATCTGATTTTATATATTTAAATAAAAAAATTTAAAAAATAGAATTTTTTTATGCATAATTAAAATGCATGACGTCATAAAATAATAAAAAATATCTATTAAAGTATACAATATTTTTAAAAATATAAAAAAAATAATTAATTATCTTAAATATTATAAATATAATGTGATAATATTTATCATGAAAAAAATATTATTGATTTTATTTAATATAAAAAGTTATTTAAATAAAAAATATCACATTCTTAGTTAATAAAATATATTTAAATTAAAGAAAGAGATATTTATGACTTTAATTAGTATGCAAAACGCTTCTTTGACATTTAGTGATTTAGAAATCTTAATCGATGAAAAACTATTTATTGAAGCGAATGAACGAATTTGTTTGACTGGAAAAAATGGATCTGGAAAATCTACGCTATTAAAAATTATCAATAAAAAACAAGATTTAGACAATGGTTATATCACGTATAAAAAAAACATAAAAATATCTTATTTAAACCAAAAAAATCCAGAAAATTTAAATATTTCTACATATGATTTCTTTAAAAGAAAAATTTTTAAAAAAGATAAAAAAACAAAAAATTTTAATAAAATAATAGAAATAGAAAAAATTATTGAAAAATTAAAATTAAAAAAAAATAAATTGCTTTCAGAATTATCTGGGGGTTTTTTAAGAAAAGTATTATTAGGAGCATCTATAATAGATAATCCTGATATATTGCTACTTGATGAACCTACTAATCATTTAGATATTAACACTATTCAATGGTTAGAAAAATTTTTAAAAAAATTTTCTGGAAGTGTATTATTTGTATCACACGATAGAGCTTTTATTCAAAATATATGTACGAGGATTATTGATTTAGATCGAGGAAAGTTAAATTCTTTTCCAGGAGATTACGAAAGATATATCAGTTTAAAAAGAAAAGAAAAAAAAATAGAAAAAATTCATAAAAAATTATTTGATTATACATTAAAAAAAGAAGAAAAATGGATTCGAAAAGGAATTAAAGCGCGTAGTACAAGAAACGAAGGCAGAGTAAAATTTTTAGAAAAGTTACGTAAAGAAAAAAATAACTATAAAAAAATAGAAAATTTAAATAAAATTGAAATTAATCAAATTAAAGAATATTCTGGAAAAATAACATTTGAATTAAAAAATATAAGTTTTAATATAAAAGATAAAAAAATTATTAAAAATTTTTCTGAAATAATACAATATGGAGAAAAAATAGGATTAATTGGAAGCAATGGTTCTGGAAAAAGCACTATGTTAGAAATAATCACGGGAGAAAAAAGTGTAAAAAGCGGAAACATTTATCATAGAAAAGATATCAAAATAGCGTATTTTAAACAAGATCGATCAGAATTAAATCCGGAAAAATCTATTATTGAAAATATTGATCACGGAAAAGAAACTTTTTTATTAAATGGAAAAGAACAAAATTTAATAGGATATTTAAAAAAATTTTTATTTCAACCAAATCAACTACGACGTTTAGTCAAAACGCTATCTGGCGGAGAATGTAATAGATTACTTTTAGCAAAAATTTTTTTAAGACCAAGTAATGTTTTAATTCTAGACGAACCTACAAATGATTTAGATATAAATAGTTTAGAATTATTAGAAAAAATTATTATGCAATATTTAGGAACAGTTTTCATAGTCAGTCATGACAGATATTTTATTCATAAAACAGTAAATAAATACTGGTTTTTTAAAGGTAATGGATTAATAACAAAACATATTGAAAAACTTGATTATTCCTTTGAAGAAAAAAAAACACAAAAAAAACAAAAAAAATCTTTATTAAAAAACAAAAAAAATAATATACCTTTATTGTTGCTTTACAAAAAAAATATAAAAAAAGAATTAGAAAAAACATTAAATAAAATAGAAAATATAGAAAAAAATATAATAATTTTGCAAAAAAAAACAAATGAACCTAATTTTTTTAAAAAAAATATTAACGATCAGTTGCCCATTTTAAAAAAATTAAATGAAGAAGAACAAAAATTAGAAAAAAAAATAATATATTGGGAAAGCTTAGAAGAAAAATTATAAAAAATTTATTTTTTATAAAATATATTAAAAGATTTAAATAATTTTATTTTTTTAAAAATATTAAATATGTTCCATACAATTTACAGAACAACAATTTTTAAAAAATCTTTGACAATTGTCACATTGAATAAAAAGTAAATGACATAGATTAAACTTACAGTTTGTATATCTGTTTGAAGGTTGATTACATTGTTTACAAAAAGATATAATATCATTTGATACCTTTTCGCTCATACGATTATCAAAAACAAAATTACTACCCTTAAAATAAATAGGTAATCCGTTGTTTTTAGCATCATTTACATAACCAATTATTCCTCCGTCTAAATGATATATATATTTAAATCCATTAAATATCATCCAAGCAGTAGCTTTTTCGCAACGAATTCCACCTGTACAATACATTACTATTTTTTTATTTTTAGCATATTCAATTAATTTTACTACTTTTTTTAGTTGTTCTCGGAAAGTTTTACTTTTAACTTCTATCGCATTTTGAAAATGACCTATTTTGTATTCATAAGAATTTCTCATGTCAACAAATAAAGCTTCGCCTTCATTTAACATATTATTTACTTCTTTTGCTTTGATATACGTTCCAACTTTTTTAAGATTAAATGATGGATTACTGATACCGTCATTAACAATATATTTTTTTACTTTAACGGAGAGTACCCAAAATGCATTTTTATCATGACTTAAAGCTTCATTAATTCGTAAATTATTTAATTCAGAATCAAAATTATACAAAAAATTTTTCATAGAGAAATAAAAATTTTTAAGAATACTAATTTGAGCATTTATACCTTCATATGATATATAAACTCTACCTAAAACATTATTTTTAAAAAAAAATTTATAAATTTCATCTCTGTAATATTGAGGATCTTTAATTGAAAAATATTTATAAAAAGAAAGTATTAATCGACGCTCTTTAATACTAAATATATTTTTTTTTAACTGACTCTTAGAATAACGATT
This sequence comes from Buchnera aphidicola (Melanaphis sacchari), assembly GCF_003096055.1. Classification (NCBI taxonomy): domain Bacteria; kingdom Pseudomonadati; phylum Pseudomonadota; class Gammaproteobacteria; order Enterobacterales; family Erwiniaceae; genus Buchnera; species Buchnera aphidicola. The sequence continues at coordinate 231,051 of NZ_CP029161.1, read as the reverse complement.
ACATAAGTTTGACATAATATATCCTTTTAATTTTTTAATAACTAAAATATCAATATAAAAATTTAAACCAAAATTATTCTATTTTTCTTTTTTAAAATCTTTATGAAAATATTTTTTTTGTTCACATAATTTTAAATACGTTTTTTTTAAGTTAGTTAATCTTTCTTGTTCTCTAAAAATTATATTTTTAGGAGCAAATTTTAAAAATTTTTGATTTAAAACCTTTTCTTTTAACGAAAAAATTTGTGATTTTATTTTACTTATTTCTTTAATTAAACGTTCTAAATCAATCTTTTTATCTTTTATTTCAGATATAGGAATAATAACTTCAGATCCATCAATAATTTTTTTAATAGATAGTAAGGATTTATTATAATTTTTAGATAAAATTTCTATTTTATCTAAAAAAGCTATTTTTTTTAAAAAAAATATATTTTCTAAAATAATTTTTTCTTTTTTAGGATGTATATTAACAAACAGCAATGGTAGTAACTTTGTTCGAGAAAAATTCATTTTATTTCTAGTGTTTCTTAAAAAAATAATAATTTTTTTTATCCAGTCCATATTTAATAGCACTTCTTCATCAAATATTTTGTTATTATATTTAGGAAAAGATTGCAGCATAATTGTTTTTTCATTATTAATATCTTTTAAACGTTTCCAAATAAATTCACTAATAAATGGAATAATAGGATGTGATAATCTCAATAATAATTCCAAAACATAGATTAAAATATTTTTAGTACAATATATATCTTTTTCTGAATAAAATTTAAAAATTAATTTTGAAAATTCTAAGTACCAATCACAAAAAATATTCCACGTAAAATCATATAATAAATTTGCTGCTATATCGAAACGATATGTATCTAATGCATTTCTATATAATTTTATAGTTTTATTACATTCTATTAATATCCACTTATTTACAAATAACATTTTATTATCAATAGTAAAATTAGAAAAACAATGATTCTTTGTATTTATTAAAACAAAACGACTTGCATTCCAAAGCTTATTGCAAAAATTACGATATCCTTTTAATCTATTCATATCCCATTGAATATCTCGTGTATTAGATGCAAGAGCTGCAAAAGTAAAACGCAATGCATCTGTTCCTGCACCTTCAATTCCATTAGGAAATTGTTTTATAGTTCTTTCCTGTATTTTGTTTAAAAAATGAGGTTGCAATAAATTTTTTGTTCTTTTTTGAATTAACTTATCTAATGAAATACCATCAATCATATCAATGGGATCAATTACATTGCCTTTTGATTTTGACATTTTATTTCCCTGTTCGTCACGTATCAAGCCTGTTATATAAACACACTTAAAGGGAACTTGAGGATTTCCTTGAGAATCTTTAATAAAGTACATTGTAAGCATAATCATTCTTGCAATCCAAAAAAATATAATATCAAAACCACTTATTAAAACATTAGTTGGATGAAAAACTTTTAAATAATCCGTTTTTTTAGGCCATCCTAATGTTGAAAATGTCCATAAACTAGAAGAAAACCATGTATCTAAAACATCATTATCTTGAACAAGTTTAATATCGTTTTGTACATTATATTTTTGACGTATCTCTTTTTCATTGCGACCAACATATACTTCATTGTTTTTATTATCATACCAAACTGGAATGCGATGACCCCACCATAATTGCCTTGAAATGCACCAATCTTCAATGTTATTCATCCAAGAAAAATACATACTCTCATATTGAGAAGGAAAGAACTGAATTTTTTTTTCCTTTACAGCATTAATTGCTAATTTAGCTAAATCATAAGTTTTTAAATACCATTGATTAGTTAATATAGGCTCTATAATAGCGCCACTTCTTTCACTATAAGGAATTAAAATATCACATTTTTGCACCTTTTCTAAAAAACCCAGTTTTTCTACTTCAGAAACAATTTTTTTACGAGCAATTAAAACATCTAAATTTTTTAAATAATCTGGAATAAAAAAACTATAAATATCAGATTCCCTGCCTTTATAATCATAAATTTCTAATTGTTGTTTAATTGTTCCATTAAAATTTAAAATATTAATTATTGGTAATTTATGACGTAAACCTACTTTATAATCATCAAAATTATGAGCAGGAGTAATTTTAACGCAACCAGTATCTTTTTTTAAATCTGCATGTTCATCGCCAATTATAGGAATAATTCTGTTTACTATTGGACACATAACAAATTGACCAATAAACTGATTATACTTTGAATCTTTAGGATTTACAGCTAAAGCTACATCTCCCAATATAGTTTCAGGTCTTGTCGTTGCAACTATTAAATATTTAATTTCATTAGATAAAAATTGTTTATTTTTAATAATTGGATATCGAATAAACCACTTTTTTCCTGGTGTTAAACGATGATCTACTTCTAAATCTGAAATTACAGTTTCTAATATTGAATCCCAATGAACTAATCTTTTTCTTCTATATATTAACTTGTCTTGATATAAAATAATAAACGCTTCTTGAACAGATTTACAAATATCTGGATCTAAAGTAAACTTTTCTCGATCCCAATCAACAGAATTTCCGAGACGCCGCATTTGTTTAGTAACAATGTCATGAGATTTTTTTTTCCACAACCATATTTTTTCAATAAATTTATTTCTGGTGTAATCTTTTTTAGTTTTTTTTTCTTTTGAATATATTTGACGTTCAACTAAAATTTGAGTCGCAATTCCAGCATGATCTGTACCAACCTGCCATAATGTATTATCTCCCTGCATTCGGTGATAACGAATTAATATATCCATAATAGTTTGTTGAAATGCGTGCCCCATATGTAAATTTCCTGTAATATTTGGAGGTGGCATCATAATGCAAAAAGATTTTTTATTTAAATTATTATTAGGCTGAAAACAACCACTTTTTTCCCAAGAATTATATAAACGTTCTTCAATATCTTTAGGGTTATAAATTTTTTCCATTTTAACTCTTTTCTATATTAAAAAATTGAAATTTCTGATTAATAAAAATGTAATATAAATTTTTTAAAAATTATATTCTGACTGATTTAGTAAAAATTGAGATAAAAGCTCGACTGGGCGACCAGTAGCTCCTTTTTTTGGATTAGAACTCCATGCAGTTCCAGCAATATCTAAATGAGCCCAATTATATTTTTTTGAAAATTTTGATAAAAAATAAGCAGCTGTTATAGCTCCTGCTTTTCCTGTACCAATATTTGACAAGTCAGCAATATTAGAATGTAATTCTTTTTCATATTCTTTGAATAAAGGCAAACGCCATATTTTATCATCTGTTTGCTCTGAAGCTTTTTTAAGTTCTCGAAACAAATCTTCATTATTAGAAAAAAGACCACTAACATTATTACCTAAAGCTACTACACAAGCTCCTGTTAACGTTGCAATATCAATTACAAAATGAGGGGAAAAACGTTCTACATATTTTAAAACATCACATAAAACTAAACGACCCTCAGCATCTGTATTTAGTACTTCCACTGTTTTTCCAGACATAGTAGTCAACACATCGCCTGGTCTAAAAGAATTACCTCCTACCATATTTTCACAACCCGCTAATACACCTATAATAGTTAAAGGTAAATTAAGTTTTGCAGCTGCGATTAAGGTTCCATAAACTGCTGAAGCACCACACATATCATATTTCATTTCATGCATATTTTTAGCAGGTTTAATAGATATGCCGCCCGAATCAAATGTTAGCCCCTTTCCTATTAAAACTATAACTTTATTATTTTTTTTGTTTCCAAAATATTTAAGAATAGACATATAAGGCTTATTTTTAGAACCTTGACTAACTGCTACATAAGCGTTCATTCCCAATGAATTCATTTTTTTGATATCAATCAATGAAAAATTAATATTATCCTTATATTTTTCAGATAATTTTTTAGCCTGTAAAGATAAGTACAAAGGATTACAAACATTAGGTGGTAAATTACTTAATTGTCTAGATGCGATGATTCCATCATCGATAGCTAGTGCATGTTTTAAAGAAATATTTGCAATGTCAAAATCTTGAAGATTATCAAGATTAAAAAAAATCGAATTTAAATTAATACTATTTTTAAATATATTATTAATTAAACAAAAATCATACAAAAATTCTTTAATAGATCTAATTATTATTCTAAAAAACCAATACGTACTAAATTCTTTAGTACCAATTTCTCCAATAGAAAAAATAATATTTTTAATAGAATTTTTATTTATTACTTGCATAGCACTCTTTACTATTTTTCTTAAATAAAATCTATTTAAACTATTTATTTTTCCGCAGCCAACGAGTAATATTCTTTTAGAAACAATATTGGGAACATTGTACAATAATAATGTTTCTCCTATTTTTCCTGCAATATCGCCAGATTTTATTAAATTACCAATATAATTATTACTACATTTATTTAAGTGATCAGCTGAGCCTAATAAATCATGTGATTCAAAAATACCAATTATTATACAGTCGGTTTGTTCTTTTTCTAAGACAAACTTTTTTATATAAAATTTCATAATACTTTCTCTTTTCATATAATTAAAAAATTTTTATTTTAAATAGTGGATTTTATTATAAATTTATAAATATTTTGAAATAAATATTTAAAAAATAAATAAAATTTTTTACTAAAAAATAAAATTAAATATAAAAAAATATTATATACTATATAATAATATTTTTAAGAGCTATTTTAATAGTATTCAAATATATTTTGCGAGAATTTACATCATGAATGCTTTTTATAAACGTCATTTTTTAAGATTATTAGACTTCACTTCATACGATTTAAATCAACTACTTAGGTTGTCAAAAAAAGTGAAAGAAATGAAAAAAAATAATCAAGAAATTAAATTACTTAAAAATAAAAATATTGCTTTAATCTTTGAAAAAGAATCTACTCGTACTCGATGCTCATTTGAAGTAGCAGCATTTGATCAAGGAGCACACGTAACTTACCTTGGTCCTGGAAGTACACATCTTGGAACAAAAGAATCAATTGAAGATACTGCTAAAGTACTTAGTCGATTATATGATGGTATTCAATACCGAGGTAATCATAAGACAATAAAAAATTTATCAAAATATTCTACAGTTCCTATATGGAATGGATTAACTGATAAATTTCACCCAACACAATTAATTGCTGATTTATTAACTATGCACGAAATCTTTCCAAAAAAGAAATTTTCTGATATAAAATGTGCATATGTTGGTGATGCTCGTAATAATATAGGAAATAGTTTTTTAGAAGCAGCGTCGATTATGGGATTAAATTTTTATTTAGTATCTCCTAAAGAATTTTGGCCAAATAAAGAAATAATCACTTTATGTCAAAATATAATTAAAAAAAATAAAGGTAGTATAATATGTACTGAAAAAATACAAGAAGGCGTTAAAAATGCAGATTTTATTTATACTGATGTTTGGGTATCTATGGGAGAGCCTCAAGAATATTGGGAAAAAAGAATTAAATTATTAAAAAATTATCAAATTAATAAAGCTATGATTGATATGACAAATAACCCCGAAGTAAAAATATTACATTGTCTTCCAGCTTTACATGATAATAAAACAGATATAGGAAAAAAAATATTAAAAAAATATGGATTAAAAAGTGGAATGGAAATTACACATGAAATTTTTGAAAAACATGAAAAAACTATTTTTGAACAAGCAGAAAATAGACTACATACGATAAAAGCTATTATTTTATCAAGTCTCTTAGAAAAAGTTAATTTTTAATAATTATATAATTAATAATATAAAAAATATTAAAAAAAATTATATTTGTCACATTTTTCAGATAATATTTCATTTAAACTATCTTTTTCACGATAAAAAAGGAAAAAGAGTTGAACAATCCTTTATATAAAAAAAATATTATTTCAATAAATGATCTTAATCGAGATGAATTAGAATTAGTATTAAAAAAATCTGCAATTCTTAAAAAAAAACAACAACCTACGTTATTAAAAAATAAAATTATTGCAAGCTGTTTTTTTGAAGCATCAACAAGAACTCGTTTATCATTCGAAACAGCTATTTATCGCCTAGGAGCATCTATAATAGGATTTTCTGATGGAAATAACCTTTCCTTAGGAAAAAAAGGAGAAACATTAGCAGATACCATATCAGTAATAAGTGCATACGCAGATGCTATTATCATTAGACATCCACAAGAAGGAGCTGCACGATTAGCTGCAGAATTCTCTAATAATACACCAGTATTTAATGCTGGAGATGGTGCGAATCAACATCCAACACAAACGCTTTTAGATCTTTTTACTATTCAAGAAACGCAAACTAGACTAGATCATTTAAATATAGCTATGGTTGGCGACTTAAAATATGGACGAACAGTGCATTCATTAACGCAAGCGTTGGCTAAGTATAAAAATAACCAATTTTTCTTTATTTCACCTGATGCTTTAATTATGCCAAATCATATTAATGATATGCTTGATAAAAAAAAAATTACTTGGAAACGATGCAAAAGTATAGAAGAAATAATTTCTAAAATTGATATTTTATATATGACTCGAGTACAAAAAGAAAGACTAGATTCAACTGAATACGCGAATGCTAAATCAAAATTTATACTTTGTCTTTCTACTTTAAAAAAAGCTCGTAGTAATTTAAAAATATTACATCCTCTTCCGCGAATAGACGAAATCGAAAAAAATGTTGATACTACTCCCTATGCTTGGTATTTTAAACAAGCTGAAAATGGAATTTATGCTCGTCAAGCAATCTTATCATTAGTACTAATAAAAAATATTTTTTAAAAAAATAAAATATGCAAATAAATAAATTACAAGTAGAAGCTATCAAATCTGGAAGCGTTATTGATCATATACCCGCACATATTGGTTTTAAATTACTTTCTTTATTTAGATTTACAGAAACAGAAAAACGTATTACCATTGGTTTAAATTTACCATCAAAAAAACTAGGAAAAAAAGACATTATAAAAATCGAAAATAGTTTTTTAAGTAATGACCAAATTAATCAGCTAGCTATTTATGCTCCTTGTGCAACAGTTAATTATATTCATAAATATAATTTAGTGGGAAAAGCATTTCCTTCTTTACCTGAAAAAATTGATCGTATTTTAGTTTGCCCAAATAGTAACTGTATTAGTCATAATAATTTTACGACTTCTAGCTTTATTTTCAAAAAAGATGCACAAAATAATATTAATTTAAAATGTCAATACTGTGAAAAAGAATTTTCTAAAAATATAGTTTTATAATCTTAAGTATTTAAAATTTATAACACTTAATTTTACACTTAGTCATTAAAACGGTGATGTATGAGTCGTATAATTACAACTAAAAAAGCACCAAAACCTATTGGTCCTTATTCTCAAGGAATAATGAAGAATAATTTTTTATTTATATCTGGACAAATACCGATAGATGTAAGATCTGGTTGTATACCAAATAATATCTCAGAACAAACACATGTTGTATTAACAAATATAAAATCAATTATTTTAAAAGCAAATTATCAAATGAAAGATATTGTTAAAATAACAATTTTTACTACTCATTTGAAAAAAATTCAAATAATTAATGAGATATATGAAAAATTTTTTACAGATAATCAATCATTTTACCCTGCAAGATCTTGTGTAGAAGTCCGAGAATTACCAAAAAACGTAAAGATAGAAATAGAAGCAATAGCAATAAAAAATAAATAAATACTTAAATGCGTTCAATATGCCGCAAAGCGGCATAAAAAAACTAGATATTTTTTCGTCTAAAAAATGACTTTTTTAATTCATTTTTAACATTGTTAGACTGATTTGAATTAATTTCAGAAAATCGACGCTTATAATTTTTTTCTTTACTTAAAACTGTGCGATTATTCTTTCTGTTATCATAACTTTTGACATTTCTTAACAATTTTATATTTATAGATTTATTTAATATTTTAGTTCTTATTAAACTTTTAAATAAATCTTGAGATAAAGATTTAGGTAGTTCAATAAGAGTATAAGAAGAAAAAAGTTTGATATTTCCAATATCACGACTACTAATATTAGCTTCATTAGCAATAGCGCCAACTATATGACGTACTTCTACACCATCATTACGACCTACTTCTAAACGATATAAATCAATATCTTTTGCATTACGATAATCACGACGTAATCTATAACTACGATTTTCTTCATATCTACGATCATTTTTAAGACGAAAATCTTTAGATGGTCGTTTAAACAAATCTTTTTTAATAATTAGTGAACGTTCTCCTTGAGCCATTTTTAATAAAGCAGCAGCAAGAGTTTTAACATCTACGTCATTAGGAGAATACAATTTATCTAATAAATCAATATATTCATTTAAATCTCTACTTTCTAATTGTTGCTGCACTCTTTTAGAAAATTGCTCAAGTCGCTTTTGGCATAACAGTTCAATATTAGGTAATTGAACTTCTGGAATAGATTGATTTATAGTACGCTCAATATTACGTAATAACCGACGTTCACGATATTCAACGAATAATAATGCACGACCTGCACGACCTGCACGACCAGTTCGTCCTATACGATGAACATAAGATTCTGAATCCATTGGGATGTCATAATTAATAACAAAGCTAATGCGATCAACATCTAAACCACGTGCTGCAACATCTGTGGCAATTAAAATATCTAATCTACCATTTTTCAAGCGCTCTAATGTTTGTTCACGTAGGGCTTGATTCATATCACCATTTAAAGCAGCGCTATTATAACCATTTCGTTCTAATGCCTCAGAAACTTCTAGAGTAGCATTTTTTGTTTTTACAAAAATAATAGTTGCGGAAAAATCTTCTACTTCTAAAAAACGAATTAATGCATCAGTTTTTTTCCCATACACCATCCAATAACTCTGCTTAATATCAGGACGCGTAGTAATATTAGATTGTATCTTGACTTCTTGCGCTTGTTTCATAAATCTTTTAGAAATTCGACGTATTGCTTCAGGCATGGTAGCTGAAAATAATGCAGTTTGATGTTCTTTAGGTATTTTTGACATTATTGTTTCTACGTCTTCTATAAAACCCATGCGTAACATTTCATCAGCTTCATCTAAAACCAATGAATGTAAATTAGAAAGATTAAGAGTACCTCTTTTTAAATGGTCTAATAACCGTCCTGGGGTACCTACAACAATTTGGGGGCCTTGTCGCAATGCACGCAATTGTAATTCATATCGTTGACCTCCATATAAGGGTAATACATTTATACCCTTCATATATTTAGAAAAAACTGAAAAAGCTTCCGCAACTTGTACCGCTAATTCTCTTGTCGGAGCTAAAACTAAAATTTGAGGAAATTTTAAATCAACATTAATATTATGCAATAATGGCAATGAAAAGGCAGCTGTTTTCCCGCTTCCTGTTTGTGCCATACCTAATACATCTTTTCCCGCTAATAGCAAAGGAATACAAGATGATTGAATAGGAGATGGTTTAACATATCCCATTTCATTTAAAGATTTAATAAGAAAAGGATTTAAACCAAGAAAAGAAAACGTGCTTTCAATATGAGTCATGCAATAGATATGCCTTTATAGTTACAGTGGCCAGTCTACATAGCTCATTTATGAAAATATGAATTTATTCTCATTGAAAGGTGTGAACCGGCGCTAATTAAATGATCTAATAAATATACTAAAAAATTAATAATATTTATTAATTATTACTAAAAATTTTTTACATAAAATATATTTTAAAATTTAATTAAAATATTTATAAAATAAATAAATTAGAAATTTTTATTAAATTATAAAAATTACATTAAATTTTATAAATAAGTTATATTTTTATGTAATGAGTACATTTTACTATTTGCGACAAAATAAATCTATTTTTTATTTATAAAATTTATATTTAAAAAAATTATAAAATTAATTATACCAAATAAAAAAATTATTTATAGATTTATAAAAAATAATAAAAAATTATACTTCTTTAATACTCAACCGTAAGCGTCCTTGACGATCAATTTCCAAAACTTTTACTGATATAACTTGATTAATTTTTAAATAATCAGTTACTTTTTCTACTCTTTTATGAGAAATCTGAGAAATATGAACAAGACCTTCTTTACCGACACCTATTGAAATAAAAGCACCAAAATCAACTATACGAGTTACCTTTCCGGAATAAATTTGACCTACTTCAATTTCAGCTGTAATTTCTTGAATTCTTCGAATGGCATTTTTTGCTTTCTCTCTAATTGAAGCTGATATTTTTACCGTTCCATCATCTTCTATTTCAATTATAGTCCCTGTTTCTTCTGTTAACATTCGAATCACTGAACCTCCTTTTCCAATAACATCTTTAATTTTTTCAGGATTAATTTTAATTGTATGAATACGAGGTGCAAATTCAGAAATTTCATTTCTAGGCTTGCTTAAGGCTTGCTTCATAACACTCAAAATATGTAATCGAGCAGCTTTTGCTTCAATCAGAGCTGATCTCATAATTCGATTAGTTATGCCTTCAATTTTTATGTCCATTTGCAAGGCAGTAATTCCTTTTTCTGTACCAGCAACTTTAAAATCCATATCTCCCAAATGATCTTCGTCACCTAAAATATCCGAAAGTAATACATATCTATCACCTTCTTTCACTAAACCCATGGAAATGCCAGCTACAGCAGATTTAATAGGAACCCCAGCATCCATTAATGCTAAAGATGCACTACACACAGATGCCATAGAAGAAGAACCATTAGATTCAGTTATTTCAGAAACAATTCTAATAGTGTACGGAAAATCATCTAATTTAGGCATAATTGCTAAAAGACTTCTTTTTGCAAGACGACCGTGCCCAATTTCACGTCTTTTTGGAGAACCTACTATTCCAATTTCTCCAACAGAATATGGAGGAAAATTATAATGAAATAAAAAGTTATCGGTTTTATCTCCTAATAATTCATCTAAGTTTTGCGCATCTCTCGAGGTTCCTAAAGTAACAGCTGCTAAAGATTGAGTTTCTCCTCTAGTAAATAATGCAGAACCATGTGTACGAGGCAAAATACCAGTTCTTACATCTAATGCGCGAATCATATTTTTTTCTCGACCATCAATGCGATTTTCATTATTTAATATACGTTTACGAACAATGCTTTTTTCTATTTTTTGTAAAATTTCTTCAATTTCTAATATTTCAATATTTGAATTTTCATTTGAAAGAAATTTAATTAATTCTTCTCTAATAGAGCTTAGCCTTTCAAATCGTTCCTGTTTATTAAAAATTAAATATGCAGAATTGATATCTTTATAAACTAATTTTGAAATTCTTGACTCTAATGCAGAGTTAATTTCAGAATAAGATATCACCCAAGGTAACTTACTTGCTTCATTAGACAAAGAACGAATGTTATTAATTACTACTTGTTGTTGTTGGTGACCAAACATAATTGCGCCAAGAATTTTTTCTTCACTCAATATTTTTGATTCTGCCTCTACCATAAGAACAGCATTTTGAGTTCCAGATATTACTAAATCTAAAAAACTAGATTTCATATCCTCACTAGAAGGATTTAAAACATATTGATCGCCAATAAGACCTACTCTTGCAGCGCCAATTGGCCCATAAAATGGAATTCCTGATAAACTTAAAGCAGCTGATGCACCAATGATAGAAACAATATCTGGATTAATTTGTGGATTAACTGATACTACTGTAGCAATAATTTGTACTTCATTTAAAAAACCTTTAGGAAATAAAGGTCGAATTGGTCTATCAATTAATCTAGCAGTTAATATTTCATTTTCATTAGGTCGACCTTCTCTTCTAAAAAAACCACCAGGTATTCGACCTGCTGCATAAGTTCTTTCTTGATAATTAACTGTTAATGGAAAAAATTTTTGATTTAAACGAACTTTTTTCTCTCCAACAACAGTAACAAAAACTGCAGTGTCATCCATACTCGCCATAACAGCTGCTGTTGCTTGTCGCGCCATTGTTCCAGTTTCTAAAGTAATTGTATGCTGTCCATATTGAAATTTACGTATAATGGGATTTAACAAAATAATATCCTTAATATAAAACTAATTTTTAATGATTGTGATCTTTTTATTTAAAAAAAATATTCAAAATCTTTAATATATAAATTATAAATAAAATTTTTTATTTAAAAAAATAATTATTAACTACGTTTACAAAATATCTTAATAAAATTATAAAAAAAGGGCTAAGAAGCCCTTTAAAAATATTTTTATTAATTAATATAAAATATTTAAATTCTTAAATCTTATTTTTTTAAAAATTTCTTATCGTCTTAAATTTAAACTATTAATCAATATTGAATAACGAGATAAATTTTTTTTCTTTAAATAATTTAATAATTTACGACGCTTGGAAACCATATTTAAAAGACCTCGGCGACTACAATGATCTTTCTTATTTTGAGAAAAGTGCAATTGAAGATGATTAATTTGATATGTTAATAATGCTACTTGAACTTCAGTATTACCACTATCTTTATTATTTTTACCATATTTTTTAATTGTTTCTTTGACATTAGTTACATTAAGAGACATTTAATACTCCATATATTTTAAATTATATTTAACCAATTAAAATTCAATAAAATTATTTCAAAATAATATCATGGCAATCTTGAATTTAATAGATATTAACTTAATCAGTTTATTATAGAGATAAAACGATGCAATATTAATACTTTTTTATTAAAAATAATTTTTCCTAAACTAATAAAATATCCGCTTTTTTTCGAAAATACTTGTACTAAACTATTTTTTATTTCAGATATAATATGAATTTTTTTTCCAGATACAAAAAAAGATAACTCTTTTGTAGAAAGATATATCTTAGGAAAAAAAGAAACTATATTCTTAGCAGAAATTAAAAAGGAATCTATTTTTTTAAAAAAATCTAAGTCATAAATTTTTTTTTTAGACATTATATTAAATAAATATGAAGCACTTACTAATCTATTAAAAGGAAATAGTCCTACTTGTAATCGACGCAATGCAATAACATGAGCGCCACAATTGAGTATTTCTCCTAGGTCTTCAATTAATGTTCTAATATAAGTTCCTTTAGAACAATGCACTTCCAATTTAACTAAATTTTTTTTTTGAGCTATAAAATAGAAATTGTGTATAAAAACTTTTCTTGAATTTCTGGAAATATTTAATCCTTTTCTTGCATATTTATACAAAGGAATACCATTGTATTTAATCGCTGAGTACATTGGTGGTATTTGATTGATTGACCCAGTTAATTTTTGTAAAGCATTTTCTAAATCAGAAAAAGTAAAAAATACTGATCTTTTTTTTAATAGAATTCCTTCTGAATCAGCTGTAGAGGTTGTTTCTCCAAATTTAGCAATCACACTATATTTTTTATCAAATTGATTCAAATCATGAGATAATTTTGTACATTTTCCAAAACAAATAGGTAATATACCAGTAGCTAATGGATCTAATGTTCCAATATAACCTGCTTTCTTTGCATAAAAAACTTTTTTAATTTTTTGTAAAATATTATTAGAAGAGACACCTTTAGGTTTGTCTAATAATAAAAATCCATGAACATTGCGTTTTTTATGGATAACCATTAACTTATCCTTATTCATAAATTAATATTATTTTCTTATTTGATTTAATAAAGAAGATATTTTTTTTCCATAAAAAAAAGAATTATCATAACAAAAAGAAATGTTTGGTATAATTCTTAATTTCATTTTTTTGCATAATAATTTTCGAATATAACCAGAAGCTTTGTTTAATAAAAATAATATTTTTTTGACATTCAAACTATCGTCCTTTTCTAAAAAACTAATAAATACTTGAGCGTAGGACAAATCTTTAGATACTCTCACTTCAGAAACCGTGATAATTGTTTTGATACGAGGGTCTTTAAGATACGAATGTATTATGATAGCAATATTTTTTTGCAGTTCCGGAGCAATTCGAGAAGACCGACTAAATAATTTTTCCATAATGTTATTACCAGATCTATAATATTTTTAAAATATAAAATTTTTTATCAGTTAGCTTATAATATTCTTTTTATCTCTTTCACTTCAAATACTTCTATAATATCTCCGACGCGTACATCACTATAATTTTTTATACCAATTCCGCATTCCATTCCATTACGAACTTCACTTACATCTTCTTTAAAGCGACGTAACGATTCTAGTTCTCCTTCATACATAACTACATTGTTTCTTAATACATGAATAGGATTATTTCTCTTAATAATACCTTCTGTTACCATACTACCAGCAATTAATCCAAACTGAGGAGACTTAAAAATATTTCTTACTTCTGCCAAACCAATAATATTTTGTTTGCGTTCAGGTTTTAATAAACCTGCCATAAAGGACTTTACTTCGTCAATTAAATTATAAATTACAGAATAATAACGAAGATCTAAACGCTCTAAATTAATTATTTTTTTAGCTGCAGAATCAGCTCGAACATTAAATCCCAAAATAATAGCATTCGATGCTAATGCTAAAGAAGCATCTGTTTCAGTAATGCCACCAATACCTAAACCAATTATTTTTACTTTGACTTCATTAGTAGATAATTTTAATAATGCCCCAGAAATAGCTTCTAAAGATCCTTGAACATCAGATTTAATAATAACTTTTAATTCAGAAAAATTACTTTTTTTAATATTTTCAAACATATTTTCTAAATTAGATCTATTTTGATTAGCTAATTTTATTTCACGATATTTATCTTTTCGATAAAAAGCTACTTCTTTTGCTTTTTTTTCATCTCGTACAACTGTAACTTTATCTCCAGATAAAGGAACTTTTGATAATCCTAAAACTTCTACTGGTATAGATGGTCCAGCACTATTTAATAATTCTCCGATTTCATTACGCAAAGCTTTAACGCGACCGTACTCACATCCACAAAGTATTATATCGCCTTTTTTTAAACTTCCTTTTTGTACTAATACAGTAGCTATAGGGCCTCGACCTTTATCAAGAAAGGACTCTATAACAACTCCTTCTGCCATACCTGTAGAAATAGATTTAAGCTCTAATATTTCTGATTGCAACAAAATTGCATTTAATAATTCGTCAGTACCTTCACCAGTTTTAGCAGATACAGGAACAAATATGTTTTCACCACCCCATTCTTCAGAAACAATATTATATTTTGTTAAATCATTTTTAATTTGATTTATATCAAAGCCGACTTTATCTACTTTATTAATAGCTACTATAATTGGAACATTAGCAGCTTGAGCATGTTGAATAGCTTCAACAGTTTGAGGTTTAATCCCATCATCTATAGCTACTACTAAAACAACAATATCAGTAATCTCTGCTCCTCTAGCTCTCATTTTAGTAAAAGCTGAATGACCAGGAGTATCTAAAAAAGTAATCGAACCTAATTCACTAATTACATGATACGCTCCGATATTTTGCGTAATCCCTCCTGCTTCATGAAATGCAACTTTTGTAGATCTAATATAATCTAATAACGATGTTTTTCCATGATCTACATGACCCATAATCGTTACTACTGGAGCACGTATTACAGGAATATTATTACCTGTATCTCGATCTTTCATAATTAATTCTTCTAATGCATTTTCTTTTCTTAAAAAAACTTTATGACCCATTTCCTCAGCAATTAATTGAGCTGTTTCTTGATCAAGGATATAATTAATTGTCGCCATTATACCCATATTCATCATCACTTTAATTACTTCAGAGCTTTTTATTGCCATTTTATTAGATAGCTCAGATACGCTGATCGTATCATTAATAATGATATCTCTATTAACAGTAGAAGCAGGTTTTTGAAAAGCTTGTCTTAATAAAGTTGATTTATTCTTCTGACGAATATTTTTTTTATTTTTTGTAACACGTATTTCGTCTTTCTTATTTTTTATGTTATTATTTTGTTTACCATATTTTTTTTGACGATAATTTTTTATACCACGAGTATAATTTTTTTTATGATTTTCTGTTTCGTGATTATTTTTAATATTTTCATAAGTTCTAAGAAAAGTTGAATTGTAACTCTTATTATTTTCTTTATTTGATATACTAATCTCAGTATTTTCTTGAGCTGTTTTTTTATTAATAGTACTAAAACGTTTTAACAAATTTATTTTGTTTAAATTTAAAGAAGATTTATTAGGTTTTTTTTCTAAAATATTCTCATAATTTTTTTTAAGAACTTTTTCTTTTGGAGTAATTTTTTTAAATGAATTTAAAATAATTTTTTCTTTTTTTTGCACTGATGTTTGATGTTTTGCCATAGATCGTAAATCTGATTTGTTATTCTTAATATATGTTCTCTTTTTTCTAACTTCTACTTGAATAGACTTGCTTTTGCCTCCTATCGTAGACATATTTAAAGTACTTCGAGTTTTTCTCTGAAAAACAAAAGTATTTTCTGAAAATTTTTTTATATTTCGTAAGTGTTTAAACAATAAATTTTTCTCTAATTGAGAAATAGAGTTATTTTTATTTTTTAAAATACCAATCTCAGAAAAATGCTTTATGATTTCTTCGATAGACATATTTATTTCATTAGATAAAGACTTTAAATTTATTTCAATCATATCATCTTCCTATAATCAAGTTTTATTGCTAAACCAACAAATGTTACGAGCTGCCATAATTAATAAACCCGCTTTTTCAGAATTTAAATTTTCAATATCAATTAAATCATCTATTCCTTGATCGGCTAATTCTTCTAAAGTAAATATATTTTTTTCAGCTAATTTTGAAACCAAGAAATCATTCATACCATCGATATTTAGTAAATTGTTTTCTATTTTTTTATTATTTTTTTTATTTTTCTCATCTATTTCGAGAAAACGTAATCCATTTCTAGCTCCTTCACGTACTGACATAGCTTCTTCTTTTGTTAAGTGATTAATTGATGATAATTCATGAAATGGCACGTAAGCCAATTCTTCTAAAGAAGAAAAACCCTCTTTTACTAAGATTTTAATAATTTTTTCACTAACATTTAAATTCTTTTTGAAAATATTAAAAGCAGCACATGCTTCTTCTTTGTGTTTAGAACGCAAATCTTCTGTAGTCATTACATTAATTTCCCAACCACTAATCTGAGAAGCTAAACGAACATTTTGACCATTCCTTCCAATAGCCTGAGCCAAGTTATTAGAATCGACAGCAATATCCATTGTATGATGATCCTCATCTACTATAATAGAAACTACATCAGCTGGAGCCATAGCATTAATAACAAATTGAGCAGGATTATCATCCCATAAAATAATATCAATTCGTTCTCCACATAATTCACTAGAAACAGCTTGTACTCGAGCACCTCTCATGCCCACACACGCTCCTATTGGATCAATTCGTTTATCATTAGTTTTAACTGCAATTTTAGCACGTGATCCTGGATCGCGTGCAGCTGCTTTAATTTCAATTATTTCTTCTCCAATTTCAGGAACTTCTATTCGAAACAATTCAATAAGCATTTCTGTTTTTGAACGGCTCATAAACAATTGAGCACCGCGAGCTTCAGGATATACTCCATATAAAATCCCGCGAATACGATCTCCAGGACGAAAATTTTCTCGAGGTAACATACCTTCCTTTAGAATGAGCGCTTCAGCATTATTACCTAAATCTAGAGTTAAATTATCTCGATTAATTTTTTTAACTACACCGGTAATTATTTGACCTATATATTTTCGAAATTGATCAACTAACATTGCACGCTCTGCTTCGCGAACTTTTTGAACAATTACTTGCTTTGCAGTCTGAGTAGTAATTCTATCAAAATTGACAGATTCAATCTGATCTTCTATATAATCATTAATTTTAACTTGATCTCCTTCAAAACATGCAGCTGCCAAAGTAATTTCTTTTGTAGGATGTGATACTATATCTACAACCATCCAGCGTCGAAAAGTACTAAAATTTCCAGTTTTTCGATTTATACTAACTCTAACATCAATTTCATGTTCATGCTTTTTCTTAGTTGCTGTTGCTAATGCAATTTCTAAAGCCTCAAAAATTTTTTCACGTGGTAATGATTTTTCATTAGACACTGCCTCTACAACGGCTAAGATTTCTTTATTCATCTCAGTCAACCTCAAACTAACAACTTTAAATAAATATTGTAATAAAAAACCCCGACAATTCGGGGTTAGGTAATATCACCCTATTTATAAAAAATATTAAATATTAAATGTTGTTTTATGGTGTGCGTATTATTAAAAAATAGTAATATTTTTAATTTGCCGAGGATGGGATTTGAACCCATATGCCTTTTGGCACTATCCCCTCAAGATAGCGTGTCTACCTATTTCACCACCTCGGCATAATATTTTATTAAAAATTTGAGCTTTATTATGGAAATATTAATGATTAATTTAAAATTTTTTATTTGATATTCTTGATTCTTCTTTATTTAAAGATTTTTTTGTATTGTCTAATAAATAATTTTTATCGTTTTCCCCAAAATAGTCTACATGTATCTTTTTATCATTAATGTTGCATAAAACAATGCTAATAATTAAAAAAAAACAAACAAATAAACTAATAGTATTAGTTATAAAATTATTATTGCCAATAATATTAAATAATTTCACAGTACCTGATGAATTTAAGTGTACAGCATTATTTATTCCTTTTCCAGGATGTAATAAAATCAAAAAAATTAAAACAATAGAAATCATAATTAAAAAACTTAAAAAAAATAAATACATAAAAAATTATTTTTCCTTTATAAAGTATTTTTTAAATAATATATTCACTAATATATATTTAAAAAATGTTTATATATAGCATAGATTAATTTGAAAATATTTACTAAAATTAATATAATAATTTATAAATTATTATTTTTAATATTTTTTATCTTTAAAAATTAAATAGATTTAATAACATCAGCAATACTACGAGCTACTTTTTTTATCCGGTTATAATTTTCACCTTCAACCATAATTCGAACATAAGATTCTGTACCAGATTTTCTAATAAATAAACGACTGTTTAAACCTAAAAATTTTTTAGATTGATTAATAACATATTGAAATTTAGTGTCTTTTTCAAAATCTTTATTTCGATCAAAAATAACATTTAATAGTACTTGAGGTAATAATTTTACTTGATTAGATAAACAATGCAAAGACTTATTGTTTCTTATCATGATTAATAATACTTGTAAACTAGCTATAATTCCATCACCAGTAGAATGTTTATCTAATAAAATTATATGACCTGATTGTTCTGCGCCAAGAAGCCACTTTTTTTTCTTTAGCGTTTGATATATATATCGATCTCCTATTTTTGATGCATAAAAAGGAATTCCAAGTTTTTTTAGTGCTAATACAATGTTCATATTAGTCATTAAAGTACCTACTACACCGCCGTATAATTGATTATTTTTTAAATAATACTTAGCAATAACATAAATAATTTGATCACCATTTATTTTATTACCCAAGTGATCTACCATAATAACACGATCACCATCACCATCAAACGCTAATCCAATATCTGCTTTTTTTAAGATAACTAATTTTTTCAATTGATTGATATTAGTAGAACCAGAATTTTTATTAATATTAATTCCATTCGGATAATTAGAAATTATAATTACTTTCCCCCCCAGATCTTGGAAAATTTTAGGAGCAATTTTATAAGTAGAACCATTTGCACAATCGATAATAATAGTAAATTTAGACAAATTAATGTTATTCGAAAAAATATTTTTACAAAAATTAATATATTTTTCAGAAGCGTCCTTAATTATTTGAGAAAAACCAAAATTTTCTTGATAAGAACAATTATAAGTAAAATTTTTTAATTTTTTTTCAATAAATAATTCTTTTTTATTAGATAATTTTACTCCATCTTCAGAAAAAATTTTTACACCGTTGTCATAAAAAATATTATGAGAACCAGAAATAACAATTCCCCCAGAAGCATTGAAAAACCTAACTAAGTAAGCTATTGCAGGAGTAGGTATGCAATTTACCAATAAAGTAGAAAATCCCCTGGAAAGGATACCAAATTCTAAAGAGTATTGCAGCATAGATCCTGAAATACGTGTATCTCTTCCAATGATAATTTTTTTTTTATTACTTCTAAATACCTCTGTGATAATTTGACCTAATTTTATCATAAAATTTGGGGTCATTGGACTTTTACCTGCAATTCCACGAATACCATCTGTTCCAAAATACTTTAACAACGTCATGATTAAATTTCTCTTAACCTATATTTTCAAAAAATCTAAATTTTATAAAAATATAAAATTTTTTCTAAAATAAGATGAAGTGATAATAATTTTATCACTTCATCTTATTTTTTTAATTTATTTTAAAAAATAATTCTATCAAAATTATTTATTAAAATTAAAGGGTATTACTAGAATCAATACTCGACCATCCCTTTGGTTTTCGAACATCTCGTCGTGCCATTAAATCATCGATTTGTAAAGAATCAATAGTTTCATATTTAATTAAAGCATCTTTCATCGAGTGCAAAATGTCTAAATTATCATTTAAAATTCTTCTAGCTCGATTATAATTTACCTCGATAAGCAACTTTACTTCTTCGTCAATAATTCTAGCAGTTTCATCAGACATATGTTTCGCCTTAGCAACCGAACGCCCTAAAAATACTTCTCCTTCTTCTTCTGTATATAACAACGGACCTAATCTATCTGAAAAACCCCATTGAGTCACCATATTTCGCGCTAAATTTGTAGCTACTTTAATATCATTAAAAGCTCCAGTAGAAACATTTTTTGCACCGTAAATAATCTCTTCAGCTAATCGACCGCCATATAAAGTAGATATTTGACTTTCTAATTTTTGACGACTTACACTTAATATATCTGATTCCGGTAAAAAAAATGTAATCCCTAAAGCTTGGCCTCGCGGAATAATAGTAACTTTATGAGCAGGATCGTGATCTGGAACCAGTCTTCCAATAATTACATGACCTGCTTCATGATATGCTGTAGATTCTTTTTGCAAATCACTCATAACCATTGATCTTCTCTCAGATCCCATCATAATTTTATCTTTAGCTTTTTCAAATTCAATCATAGATACTGTTCTATGATTTAAACGAGCAGCAAAAAGAGCAGCTTCATTAACTAAATTAGCTAAATCTGCACCTGAAAAACCTGGCGTTCCTCTTGCAATTATCATGGGATCTACATCTTTAGATAACGGAACTTTACGCATATGAACTTTTAAAATTTGCTCTCTTCCGCGAATATCCGGAAGAGCCACAATTACTTGGCGATCAAAACGTCCAGGACGTAACAAAGCAGGGTCTAATACATCTGGCCTATTAGTAGCAGCTATTAAAATCACTCCTTCATTAGCATCAAAACCATCCATTTCTACTAACATTTGGTTAAGTGTTTGCTCTCTTTCATCATGACCCCCACCTAAACCGGCACCTCTTTGGCGACCTACAGCATCAATTTCAT
This sequence comes from Buchnera aphidicola (Melanaphis sacchari), assembly GCF_003096055.1. NCBI lineage: Bacteria > Pseudomonadati > Pseudomonadota > Gammaproteobacteria > Enterobacterales > Erwiniaceae > Buchnera > Buchnera aphidicola. Next base: position 209,604 of record NZ_CP029161.1, on the reverse strand, counting down.
CAATAAAAATAATGCAAGGGGCAGATTTTCGAGAATGTTCGAACATGTCTCTAACTCGCGATGCACCAACGCCGACAAACATTTCGACAAAATCTGATCCAGATATAGTAAAAAAAGGTACTTTTGCTTCTCCTGCTATTGCTTTTGCCAATAGCGTTTTTCCAGTACCGGGAGGGCCAACCATTAATATACCCTTAGGGATTTTTCCACCTAATTTTTGAAAACGACTGGGCTCTTTAAGATATTCAACTAATTCACTAACCTCTTCTTTAGCTTCATCGCATCCAGCAACATCATCAAATGTTGTTTGAATTTGATCCTCTGATAACATTCTTGCCTTACTTTTCCCAAAAGACATCGCTCCTTTTCCGCCACCCATCTGCATTTGGCGCATAAAAAAAATCCAAACACCAATCAATAACAACATTGGAAACCAAGAGATAAAAATAGAAATCAAAAGACTTGGTTCTTCAGGGGCTTCACCAATAATTTTAACGTTTTTTACTAGTAAATTATCTAATAACTTAGAATCATTAATAGGAATATAAGTAGTATACCTTCTGTTATCTTTTTTAATAACATTAATGATTCGTCCATTAATATAAACTTCTCGAACTTGATCTTGGTTGACTTCTGATAAAAAAGTAGAGTAATCTACTTTTTGATTACTTGTATCGTTAGCATTAAAATTCTGAAAAATAGACATTAAAATAACTGTGATAACTAACCAGAAAATCAGGTTTTTAACCATGTCACTCAAGGGAAGAACCTCTCATTGCATCTATATTTAAAAAAATAATTTAGATTATTATGTTATTTATTTGCTAAAATGAATATTTCTCGCGATCTAGATCGAGAAGTTGTAGGTTTACAAATTTTAATTTTTGAAAATAACTTTTTAATTTCTGTAAAAAATTCATTAAATCCCTCTCCTTGAAATGATTTTACTAAAAGAATACCATTTTGAAATAACAAATGATTAGATATATTACAAGCAATTTTACATACCTCAATGATACGCGGCATGTCAACAAGGGAACATCCAGTTATATTAGGAGACATATCAGACATAACCAAATCAAACTTAATATTAAATAAATTATTTAAAATCAAATCTAATGTTTTTTTATTACGCACATCTCCTTGAATAAAACTTACACCTTCTATTTTTTTCATTGGCAATATATCAAAAGCTACAACATATCCTTTTTTTTTAATTTTTTTTGATGCATACTGAGACCATCCACCCGGCGAAGAGCCTAAATCAATTACATTCATTCCCGGTCGAAATAATTTATTAATTCGATCTATTTCTTCTAGTTTAAACCAAGATCTAGAACGTATTTTATTTTCTTTAGCCTCCTTAACATATTTATCTTGAAAATGCTCTAATAACCAACGATTAGAACTATTTGATTTTTTTTTCATATCGTTAATATCTTTGTAAAATAGGCTATTTAATAGTATAATTTAAGAAAAAATTGATCTAAATATATTCTATCTTTAAAATTTTATATTTAACATCACCAGAAGGAGTACGTATAATTGCAATATTATTGATAGTTTTTCCAATTAAACCTCTAGACATCGGAGAATTAATAGAAATTAATTTTTTTTTAAAATCTGATTCATCATCGCCAACAATCTGATAAGTAAATACTTTTTTATTATTTAAGTTTAAAATAGTAACTGTCGCGCCAAATACCACTCGGCCATCATTAGATATTTTTGTGATATCTATAATTTGGGAATGAGATAATTTTAATTCAATTTCTTTTATACGTCCTTCACAAAAACTTTGTTCTTCGCGAGCAGAGTGATATTCAGCGTTTTCTTTTAAATCACCGTGCTTTCTAGCATCTGCTATTTCTACAATAATACGAGGACGTTTTACATTTTTCAGTTGTTCAAGCTCTTGGCGAAGTTTTTCAGCACCTCTAATAGTCATTGGAATTAAATTAACCATATCATATACCCCATTACTTTCTATTAAAGAAATAAAAAAATTAAATTAATTTCATTAAAAGTTAATTTATTTTATTTCTTTTGAAAATGATAAGTTTTTTAAAAAATATCACTGAAATATAGTAATATAATTTTATCATTGATAAGATTGAGTTAAAAAATTTTAAATAATTATTTATCAAAATGAAAATATTTAAATAAATTTTAAAAAATAAATAATATATTTATTTTAATGTAAAAAATAAAATTTATCAAAATTTTAAAAATTCAATTTAAAAATTTATTTTTTTACTAACACATTTAAAGCGCATCCAAAAATGAACAATGAAGAAATAACACTCCAAAAAGAAATAACAATAATATTAGAAAAAAAATTAAATCTAAAACAAATATATGTTACAGGCGATAGCAATCATATTAAAATTATTGCCGTTAGTAATATATTTAAAAATATTAGTCCAGTTGAAAGACAGAAAATGATTTATAAACCCTTGATTAGTATGATTACAAATAAAAAAATTCATGCTGTATCTATAGTATCGTATACTTCAAATGAGTGGAAAATAAACAATAAATAATTTGCATTATAAATTATGAAAAAATAAAATATTGGATAGAGATTTAATAATAGATGAATAAATTATATATAGAAGGATCTAAAAAATTACAAGGAACAGTAGTAATTTCTGGTTCTAAAAATGCAGCTTTACCTATTTTATTTATGACTATACTCATTCCTGAAACTATAAAAATAAGCAATATTCCTGAATTAACAGATGTTTCTATAGCAATTAAATTATTAAAACATTTAGGAGCTAAAATAATACAGAAGAAGAAAACGTTATGGATTAATACTAAATCAATAAATATTTTTTGTCCTCCGTATTATTTAATGAAAAAAATAAGAGCCTCTATATGGATATTAGCACCTCTTTTAGTACGTTTTAGAAAAGCTAAAATATTCTTTCCGGGAGGATGCAAAATAGGATCTAGACCGATTAATTTACACCTCAAAAATTTATCAAAATTAGGTGTTAAAATTATCCTTAGAAACAATTGTATTATGGCTTCTGTTGATAACTTTTTAAAAGGAACATCGATTTTTATGGAGAAAGTTAGTGTCGGAGCAACTATTACTATGATCAGCGCAGCAGTATTAGCCAAAGGACTAACTATAATTGAAAATGCTGCGCAAGAACCAGAAATTGTTGATCTTTCAGAATTTTTAAATAAATTAGGAGCTAATATTAAAGGAGCCGGAAGTAATAAAATATTTATTATAGGCGTATCAAGGCTTTTTGGGGGGTCCCATAAAATAATACCTGATAGAATTGAAACAGGGACTTTTCTGATAGCAGCCGCAATATCGCAAGGATATATTCTGTGTAAGAAAACTGAACCAAAACATTTGAAAAAAGTGCTTACAAAATTAATACAATCTGGAGCACAAATAAAAACTGGAAAAAATTGGATTCAATTAGACATGAGAAATAAAATACCAAAATCTGTAAATATTTCAACTTCTCCATATCCTGGTTTTCCAACAGATATGCAACCGCAATTTACTTTGTTAAATTCTATTGCACAAGGGAAAAGTACTATTCAAGAAAATATATTCGAAAATCGTTTTCTGTATGTCGATCAATTAATTAAAATGGGCGCAAAAATCAAAATTAAAAAAAAATCTATAATTTGCACAGGAGTTCGTAAACTATATTCAAATAATATATCATCCAGCGATCTAAGAGGATCAGCTACTTTAGTATTAGCAGGATGCATTGCTATTGGTAAAACTGAACTTAGTAATGTCTATCACCTTAACAGAGGTTATGAGTCATTCTCTAGAAAATTAAATAAATTAGGAGCGAATATTCAAAATACATAATATCATAATTTATAATTGTAAATAAATTACTAATTTTAATATTCAATAAAAATAAAATGGAGCATTTTATGTATGCAGTTTTTATCAGTGGCGGAAAACAATATCGAGTAAGAAAAAATCAAACCATTCAGTTAGAAAAATTAAAAAAATTACCTGGAGAAACTATTGAATTCAATGATATTTTAATGATATCTGACAAAAATTTAGTAAAAATAGGAAATCCATTTTTATTAAAAAGCACAGTGGAAGGTTATATCGAAAGTCATGTAAAATCCAAAAAAATAAAAATAATAAAATTTCACAGAAGAAAACATTATAAAAAACAGCAAGGTCATCGTCAAAATTTTACTAACGTAAAGATTATAAAAATAAATTATCATAACGAGGAATAAATTAAAAATGGCACACAAAAAAGCTGGTGGATCAACAAGAAACGGAAGGGATTCAAATGCACAACGACTAGGTGTTAAATGTTTTGGAGGTCAATTAATTTCATCAGGAAGCATTATTGTTAAACAACGTGGAACAAAATTTCATCCAGGAAAAAATGTTGGCTGCGGAAAAGACCATACTATATTTGCTACTATTAAAGGAAAAGTGGAATTTAAAAAAAGAGGCATTAAACAAAGAACATATATTAATATAATTAAACAATAATTTTAGAGTTAAAAACTCTAAATAAGCCCCTATTAAAAAGGGGTTATTCTTTTTTTTAAAAATTTATAAAAAAAATTTATTTAGTATTTAGGCATATTCAATGAAATTTATTGATCAAGCAATAATTCAAGTTATTTCTGGAAATGGTGGACATGGATGTATTAGTTTTAGAAGAGAAAAATACATACCCAAAGGCGGCCCCGATGGAGGCGACGGTGGAGACGGTGGAAATGTTTGGATTAAATCTGATAAAAATTTAAATACTTTGATAGATCTAAGATTTAAAAAAATATTTAAAGCTTTTAACGGAGAAAACGGATCAGGAAAAAATTGCTCTGGAAAAAAAGGAAAAGATATCACAATCAACGTTCCTATCGGAACAAAAATAATTAACTATCAAACACAAGAAATAATAGCAGATTTGACCGAAAAAGAACAAAAAATACTCATTGCAAAAGGAGGTTGGCATGGATTAGGAAATACTCGGTTCAAATCAGCAATCAATCGAACTCCCCGAAAAAGAACTATGGGGATACCAGGAGAAAAAAGATACTTACAATTAGAATTGTGCTTAATAGCAGATGTAGGAACGTTAGGCATGCCGAATTCTGGAAAATCTAGTTTAGTAAAAAATATATCTAATGCTAAAACAAAAACTGCTGACTATCCTTTTACTACATTACAACCTATCTTAGGCAGTGTTGTGAGAAATAATAAGAAATTTATTATAGCTGATATTCCAGGAATAATATATCGAGCATCAAGCGGATCTGGTTTAGGTATACAATTTCTAAAACATTTAGAAAGATGCAAAATACTATTGCATATAGTTGATTTATTTCCCATAAATTATTCTAATCCTATAGAAAATATAGAAACTGTTTTACAAGAATTAAAAAAACATAGTAAGAATTTATATGAAAAACCAAGATGGTTAATTTTTAATAAAATTGACTTAATAAAGTCTTTAGATCAAAAAAAAATAATTAAAGAAATTAAAAAAAAATTTGAACTCAAAGAAAAATATTACTTTATTTCTGCTACTAAAAAAATAGGAATAAATCAATTATGTCTTGATATAATTTCATATTTAAAAAAATAAAAATTTTCTTTATTTTAAATAAAATTAAGAAGAACTCGGTTCATTAAAAAAACCAAGTTCTTTAAATAATTATAAAAATTAACGCTTAGAAAATTGTGTACGCTTTCTTGCCTTACGAAAACCCACTTTTTTTCTTTCCACTTTTCTAGAATCACGTGTAACAAAACCAGACTTTCTTAAATCTGAGTATAGTGATTGATCATATTTAATTAAAGCACGGGTAATTCCTTGACGAATAGCACCAGCTTGACCAGAAATACCCCCTCCTTTGACCGTAATATAAATATTAAAATGATTAGTCATATTCACTAATTCTAGTGGTTGACGTACAATCATACAAGCAGTTTCACGGCCAAAATACTCATTTAAAGAGCGTTTATTTATAGTTATTTCTCCATTTCCAGATTTAAGAAAAACTCTAGCTGAAGAGCTTTTTCGGCGTCCAGTGCCATAATTTTGATTTTTTATCATTGTTTATTCCTTTGTTAAATATTTAAAAATTTAGGACACTGAGCAATGTGATCATGATGTTCATCAGAAAAAATTTTTAATTTCTTAAGCATAGAACGACCTAATGGACCTTTTGGTAACATACCTTTAACAGCTATTTCAATTATATTTTTAGGATTTTTAGATAACATCTCTGAAAAATTTAATTTTTTTATACCACCTATATAACCTGTATGATGGTAGTAAATTTTATTAATTTTCTTATGTCCAGTGACTAATATCTTAGAAGCATTTAATACTATAATATAATCTCCTGTATCAAGATGAGGAGTATACTCAACTTTATGTTTTCCGCGTAAACGTAAAGATAAAGCACTTGCAAATCGACCTAATACCTTGTTAGTTGCATCTACATAAAACCAATTTTTTTTTATATTATTTAATTTAATAGAAAAAGTTTTCATTTACATCTCTTTTAAAATAAAATTCATTTAAAAAAAATAATACTATGATCTTCGTTAATAAGATATAGTTAATATATTTTACTAAATTAATATATTTCTATATACATATCTTAAAAACTTTTTATAATTACAGAAAATTATTTTATAGAATTTCATAGTTATATAATATTGCCAACAATAAAATATACGTAATTAAAGATATGCATATAAATATTTTAGAAAAATTTAAACAATTTAAATTTTAGTAATAGCGATATTTAATTCATGTAATTAAAAATTATACTATATAATCTTTATAATTTATTCTAAAAGAAATTTTATAAAAAATATATATTTAAAAAATTATACTTAGCATAAAAAATTTAAGATATTTAATAGGTAAATAAATTATGCAGTCTAAAAATGATTTATTACACTTTCGAAGTGAAATCAATACTATTGATACTAATATAGTTAAATTATTAGCAAAGAGAAAAAAATTAGTACTGAATATAGCGCAATCTAAAATAAAAAATAATAAACCTATACGAGATAAAAAACGCGAAGAAAGCTTATTAAATGAGCTAACTAAACTAGGAAAAAAAAATCATTTAAATCCTAGTTATATAAAAAATTTATTTGAATTAATTATTGAAGAATCTGTATTAATACAAACAAAAATGTTACAAAAAAATTATCATTATGAAAGCAAAAATACTCCTAATACTAATTTTTCTTTTTTAGGTCCAAAAGGTTCTTATTCTCATATTGCTATGCTTCAGTATATAAAAAAAAGTAAAATTCAATATACAGAAAAAGAATTTTTTAATTTTGAAGAAATAGTGTTTTCTGTAGAAAATAATATATCAGACTATGCTATTCTACCAATAGAAAACAGTTGTTCTGGACTAATTGATGAAGCAGTCAATTTACTAGAAAAAACAAATTTATTTATCATTGGAGAAATTAAAATTTCTATAAATCACTGTTTAGTAGCAACAAAAAATACTAAAGTAAATAATATTAAAAACGTATACAGTCATCCTCAACCATTTAAACAATGTAGTAATTTTATAAATCGTTTCCCTCAGTGGAAAATTCAATATTCTAAAAGCACATCCAGTGCAATGAAAAAAATAGTCCGACTCAACAGCAATACTAATGCTGCAATTGGAAACGAAATTAGTGCAAAAATATATGGATTAAAAATATTATTAAAAAATTTATCTAATAAAGAAAACAATACTACAAGATTTATTGTGTTATCAAAACAACCTATCCAATTTTCTTTAAAAATACCAACTAAAACCACTTTAATATTCAAGTCTAAGTATAATTTAAAAAATATTTTTAATAAATTGAATGAAAAAAAAATAAAAATTTACGAAATGAATAATAAATTAGAAAAAACGTTTTTTATTGATATTAAAGACAATATATTATCAAATATAGCGCAAAATACGATTATAGAAATTAATAAAATATCAAATTTTTTAAAAATTTTAGGTTGTTATGCAACTGGTAATATAATAACAGAGAATAAATAAATTATTTTAATGCATTTATTAAATAAAAATTTAATTTTTTTATCATTAACAAATAACACTGAAATAATTATTTAATATTAATTTTAAAATGAGTGATTAATATGTTTAATAGCTTAACTGAACGTCTTTCTCAAAGTTTAAAAAAAATTATTAACAAAGGAAGATTAACAGAAGAAAATATTAAAAATAGTATAAGAGAGGTAAGAAAAGCGCTACTTGAAGCTGATGTAACGCTATCGGTAATTAAAACATTTATACACAACATTACAGAAAAAGCCATTGGAAAAAAAATTAATAAAAGTTTAACTCCTGGACAAGAATTTATTAAAATTGTAAAAAATGAACTAATTTTAATCATGGGAGAAAAAAATAATAGTTTAAATTTATCTGTTCAACCGCCAGCTATTATATTAGTAATTGGTTTGCAAGGCGCAGGAAAAACAACTACTTTAGCAAAAGTAGCGAAAAGAATTAAGGAAAAAAATAAAAAAAAAATATTGATTACATCAACTGATATCTATCGACCAGCAGCAATAAAACAACTTAAAATTTTATCTGATCAAATTACAATAGACTTTTATCAATCTTATATAAATCAAAAACCTATAGATATTACCAAAAAAGCAATAGAGTTTTCTCAATTAAAATTATACGATGTTTTATTAATAGACACAGCGGGACGATTGCATATTGATCAAAATATGATGAATGAAATTTCTGAAATACAAAACTATGCTAAACCTATTGAAACATTATTAATAGTAGATTCTATGATGGGACAAGACGCAGTTAATGTAGCAACAAAATTTAATGATCACTTGAAAATATCTGGTATTATTTTAACGAAAACTGACAGCGATTGTAGAAGTGGAGTCGCCTTATCTATGCGTTGTATAACAGGTAAACCTATTAAATTCATAGGAACAGGAGAAAAATTAGACAAATTAGAACCTTTTTATCCAGAAAGAATCGCAGAAAGAATTTTAGGAATGAATCAAATTCTATCTTTAATAAAAGATATAGAAGAAAAAATAAATAAATCAGAAGTGCAAAAATTAACTAATAAACTTAAAAAAGGAGAAAATTTTAATTTAAATGATTTTTTAATACAAATTCAAGAAATTAAAAAAATTGGCGGTTTAAATTATTTTGCAAAAAAATTTTCTAATAATCAACAATTACTTAATAATCCATTATTAGGTGCAGATAAAAATACTTTAAAAAAAATAGAAGCAATAATATGTTCGATGACTTCTAAAGAAAAAATTGATCCATCTGTTATAAAGGGTTCTCGTAAACGTAGAATTGCTTTAGGTTCCGGAACAAAAATTCAAGATGTAAATCAACTATTAAAAAACTTTGACAGTATTAAAAAAATAATGAAAAAAATAAAGAATGGAGGTTTTAGAAAAATAATGCGCAATATAAAAAATATATTACCAAGAAATTTTTAATTGTGTATGCAAAAAATTTGAGTTTATTTTAAATGTATAAAAATTAATTTTTATTAATCATTTCCGAGGAATATATGGTTAAAATCAGATTAGCACGATATGGTAATAAAAAACGTCCATTTTACAAAATGGTAGTAGCAGACAGTCGATGCTCTAGAGACGGTCGATTTATTGAAAAGTTAGGTTATTTTAATCCTCTTGCTCCAAACGCTTTCAAAATTAATTTGAATTTAGAAAGAATTATGTATTGGAAAAGCAAGGGAGCACAAATTTCAGAAAGATCAAAAAAACTTATTAAAGTTTTAAATAAAAAGAGATAAAAAAATTAACAAAAAATTAATAGATTTTATTTTAATGGGAAAAATTGGAAAAACGTATGGAATATTAGGTTGGATGAAAATTTTTTCCTTTACTGAAAATCAAGAAAAAATATTTGATTATAAACCATGGTTTATTCTAAAAGAAAAAAAAATGGAAAAAATTCAACCAAAAGCATGGAAAAATTATAAAAATAATTTTATTTTTTGTGTAAAAAATATTTCTGATGCATCAGAAGCAAAAAAATTAACTAATTTAAACATTTTTATAAATAGGAATATATTACCTAAATTACCACATGATGAATACTATTGGAATGATATAATTTCTTGCAACGTATTTAATACTCAAAAAAAATACTTAGGAAAAGTTATTAATTTAATAAGAACACAATACAACGATATTATCGTTATTGAATATCTTTCAAAAAAAAAATATAAAAAAATTATAATTCCATTCATTGACCAAAAAATTATTCAAAATGTTAATATTAAAACAAAAACTATAATAGTTAACTGGAATGAAAATGAACAATAAATTTAAAAAAGTATAATATTTTGACAAAATTTTACATTATTACTATTTTTCCTGAAATTTTTAAAGCACTGAATAATTACGGAGTAATAAAAAAAGCTATTCAAAAAAAAATTATTGAAATCAAGTGCTTTAATCCAAGAAATTTTACGAATAATAAACACAGAACTATAGATGATCGTCCTTATGGAGGAGGACCAGGAATGGTGATGTGCTTTCAACCACTATATTTAACTATTCAATATATAAAATCTCTACTAAAACAAGCAAAAGTAATTTATTTATCTCCTCAGGGAAAGAAATTAAATCATAAAACAATACATGAATTAATTCAAAATAAAAAAATTATTTTTATATGCGGTCGATACGAAGGAATTGATCAAAGAATTATTCAAGATCAAGTAGATGAAGAATGGTCAATAGGAGATTATGTATTAACTGGTGGAGAATTAGCCGCTATGGTAATTATAGATTCAATTTCAAGATTTATTCCTGGATTTATAAAAAAAACATCAGTGAACGAAGATTCTTTTTATCATAATTTACTTGATTATCCGCATTATACTAGGCCTAGAACAATAAAAAATATGAAAGTTCCAGACGTTTTAATTTCAGGAAATCATAATGAAATTCGTTTATGGCGTTTAAAAAAATCATTAAAAAACACATGGAAAAAAAGACCAGATTTGCTAAAAAATAAAAATTTAAGCAAAGAAGAAAAAATTTTATTAAATGAAATTAAAAAAAACAATAAAAAATAATTAATAATTTAAATATTTTTTATTTCGAGGCGAAAAAATGAAAAATATTATTCAAGAAATAGAAAAAAAACAATTAAAAAAAGATATACCCTATTTTCGACCAGGAGATACAGTTGAAGTGAGAGTATGGGTAGTGGAAGGTACAAAAAAACGTTTACAATCTTTTGAGGGAATAGTAATCGCCATTAAAAATCGCTCCCTAAATTCATCTTTTACTATAAGAAAAGTTTCTAATGGAGAAGGAATAGAACGTGTTTTTCAAACCCATTCTTACAGCATTAATAATATTTTAATCAAAAGAAAAGGATTGGTAAGAAAAGCAAAGCTATACTACTTAAGAAACAGAACTGGAAAATCTGCACGTATTAAAGAAAGAATGTAATTTTTTATTAAAAAAATAAATATGCAGTCATGACTTTATTCTTGACTGCACTCTTATTATTTTTTACAGTAAAATATTAAATCGTTCCACCAATAGTTAAAATATCTATTTTTAAAGACGGTTGCCCTATTCCTACTGGAATATTTTGACCTTCTTTACCACACATTCCTGTTCCATAATCCATTTTTAAATCATTACCAACCATAGATATTTTTTGCATAACCTCCATTCCAGATCCTATAAGAGTTGTATTTTTAAGTGGTATAGAAATATTTCCGTTCTCTATTAAATAAGCTTCCGAAGTAGAAAATACAAATTGCCCAGAAGTAATATCTACTTGACCACCAGAAAAATTTACGGCATATATACCATAATCGATACTTTGAAGAATGTCTTTTAATTTTGATTCACCAGGTAACATATACGTATTGGTCATACGAGGCATAGGTAAATGAGAATAAGATTCACGACGTCCATTGCCTGTTGGCGTTACACCCATTAAACGTGCATTAATTTTATCTTGCATATATTTTTTTAAAATTCCATTTTCAATAAGTACATTGTATTGACCAGAAGTACCTTCATCATCAATATTTAAAGAACCTCGCTGATTTGGTACCGTTCCATCATCAATTATAGTGCATAATTCTGAGGTAACTTTTTTTTCAATCATATTTGTAAATACGGAGGTTCCTTTTCTATTAAAATCACTTTCTAAGCCGTGACCAACTGCTTCATGAAGCAATACACCAGGCCATCCAGAACCTAAAACCACTGGAAAACTTCCTGAAGGAGCTTCTTTTGAAGATAAATTTAAAAGTGCTATCCTAACTGCTTCTCTTGTCCAAAAATCAATTCTTATTTCTTTCGAAACATCGTCTTTATTGATAAAAAATTTATAATCAGTACGACTTCCGCCACCACTGCGACCCTGCTCTATTCTTCCTTTACTTTCAACTAAAATGCTAATTGAAAATTCTACTAATGGTCTAATGTCTGCTGCTAAATTTTCTTCTGTTGAAGCAATTAAAATTTGTTCATAAGTTCCGCTTAGTGTTGCATTTACCTCAATAACACGATGATCGATATTTCTTGCTATATGGTCTACTTGATAGAGTAGATCAACTTTTTCCTTAGAAGTTAACGTTTCTAATGGATTTATAGAAGAATAAAACAAATTATTTTTTTTCTCTGATAAAGATTTAATTTGAATTTTTTTTCTATTTTTTTGATTAAAAAGACTTTTAGCCATATCAGAGCTTTGTCTTATTGCATGAATAGAAATTTGATCAGCATATGAAAAGCCTGTTGTTTCTCCAGAAACTACTCGTACTCCTAAGCCTTGATCTAAATGATAATTACCTTCCTTAATAATACTTTTTTCTAATACCCAAGATTCGCAGAGACGGGATTGAAAGTATAAATCACCGTAGTCTGAATTACGTATACGAAGATCTTCTAGAGAAGATAAAATGTCCTGATGCTTTATATTATTTGAAGTTAATAAATGTTCACTAACTAGTTCTAATGTCATTTGATCTCACTTATTATGAAATAGTTTTAATGAAAATGATAAAATATAAAAATAAAAAATATTTTTTAAAAAACATATTATATAATATAATATCTTTTAAAAAATTATTTAAATTAAATTTACAAAAATTGAGAAAATAGTGAAAAAAAACATAAAAATTTTATTAATTAATGGACCTAATTTAAACCTCCTAGGAACTCGAGAGACAAAAATTTATGGCAATGAAAATCTTTTTAATTTAATAAGTGGTTTAAAAAAACGATCAAAACAGTTAAATATATCATTAAATCATATTCAATCTAATGCCGAACATATTTTAATTGAAAAAATACACGCCTGTAAAAACGATAAAATTAATTATATTATCATTAATCCAGGCGCTTTTACACATACCAGTATAGCCATACGTGATGCACTAATCGCTATAGATATTCCGTTTATTGAAGTTCATATTTCTAATATTTACGGCCGAGAAAACTTTCGTTCTCATTCATGGTTATCAGATATTTCCAAAGGTGTTATCACTGGTTTAGGTTTAGATGGTTATTATTGGGCATTAGAAACAATATATAAAAGATGTTTAAAAGTTGATTAAATTTTTTATAAAGAAAAAGATATAGAAAATTTTATTTAATTTAAAAATAAAATATTTTCTTAAATTTTAACTCATACCATACTTTTTTAACTTCTTTCGCAAAGTACTTCGGTTGATACCCATTATTAAAGCCGCTCGTGTTTGATTTCCTCGCGTATATTGCATGACTGTGTCTAATAATGGGCGCTCTAATTCAGATAACAATAATTGATATAAATTATTTTGATATTCGTTTTTATTTATATGCAATAAATAATTCTCTAAAAATTTTTTGATAGCTACACACAAAGGTCTTTTAATAATTTTATCTTTGTAATTTTTTCCATTATCTATTATTGAATACTTTTTATTTATTAATTCTTCTAACATAGAATTATCAACTCTTTAGTTTTTTATAATATAAATAATTTTAGAGAAAACTTTAAATTTTTTAAAAAATTAATATATTTACTGATTTAAACGTAATAGAAGATTTTTTATATCTTCAGGTAAAGAAATTTCCCAATGCATTAATTTTTTAGTCACAGGATGAAGGAACTCAATATAATTAGCATGCAATGCTTGACGTTTAAATGTATCATCTATAAAAAATTTTTTATTTTTTACAATTTGATTAAATTTGTAATTAATTCCACCATATAAAGGATCACCTACTAACGGATATCCAATATGTAACATATGCACACGAATTTGATGCGTACGACCTGTTTGTAATTGTAAAGAAATATGCGTATGATATTTTAAACGATTAATAATATTATAATGTGTTATTGCTTTTTTTCCTAATAAATGAGTCATCATGCACGTTCTTTTAGACGAATGACGCATTATAGGATAATTAATAGTGCCACCAGAAAGCAGATGTCCTTTAACAATAGCTTGATACCTTCTAATAATTCTTTTTTTTTTAAATAACCGAACTAGTTTATTATATGAAAAAATTGTTTTTGCAACAACCATTAAACCACTTGTATTTTTATCTAAACGATGAACAACTCCAGAACGAGGAAGATTTTTAGCATTACTATTATGATATAGTAAACCATTTAATAAAGTTCCCTTCTTATTACCAGCTCCTGGGTGAACAACTAAACCATCAGGTTTATTAATAATCATTAGATGATTGTCTTCATAAATGATATTTAAATAAATTTTTTCAGGCAAATTAGAAATCGTTTCTTCAATAATGGGATAAATGGTAATTTTTTCACCTCCAAGTAGTTTTTTATCGGGCTGATTGCAAATTTTTTCATCAACATATACACGATTCATTAAAATCCACTTTTTTAAACAAGAACGAGAATATATAGTAAAAAGATTTGATAATATTTTATCTAACCTTTTTTGTGATAATATAATATAAGGTACAAATGCGTATAATTCTTTCTTCAATACAATAATCCTTTTATCATTAAAAAATTTTTTTAAATATATCTATAAATTTACATCTTTAATTCCAAACGGACATGATATTCTATGTATAATTAAAGATAAATATTATTCAAAAATATTTTTTATTAAAAGACGATTCCAATGAAAAAAAAAAGAAATATTATGATCATATGTACAATATTATTTTTAACTTTTAAAGTTTATTCAAAAAACATAGTACAAGATATAATCGTACAAAATAAATTTTTTGATCAAGAATGCAGAAAACAATTAAAAAATAAAAATTTCTTTAATGTAATAAATCATTTAGAACTATTGAATAAAAAAAATACTAATTATTTAAATTCTGCAAAAATTAAAATTTATTTAATTTACTCTTATTATAAAGTTTCAAACTTTATCCAAGCACAAAAACAAATAATACAATTTATTAAATTATATCCTAAACATCCCAATATAGATTATGTCTTATATATACAAAGTTTAATCAATATATCTTTAGATAAAAATATATATTTTAATAATTTTTCTATTAAACATTATAAAATAAATCCTATTCACGCTAAAATAGCGTTTTTTCAATTAAAAAATTTGATAAATCATTATCCTAGAAGTATTTATGTTAGAAATGCAAAAAAAGAATTATTTTATTTAAAAAAAAGACTAATGACATATGATTTTAAAATAATGAAATATTATTTTTTACATAATCAATATATAGCAGTAATTAATCGTGGAGAAAAAATACTCCAAAAATATCCGGAAATTCCAGAAGTAATTAATACACTTGAATATATAAAAAAATCTTTTTTTGCATTAAAAATATTTAATACTTCCGAAAAAATATCCAGAATTATTTCATTAAATAGTAATTAAATTTTTTCAGAGTTTCTCTTTCTTTATCTGTTACTATTAAATTTTTAAGTTACTTTAGATATAAAAACATATTTATAATAAATCGTAATTTTAAAACAAATAAATTTTACTTCAAAAAATATTAATTTAATTAATATATATTTTAAAAAAATCAAAAAAATGAAAAATACAACACATGAAATACGTCAAAAATTTTTAGATTTTTTCAAAGAAAAAGGACATTCTATTTTACCAGGTGATTCATTAATTCCAAAAAATGATTCAACTTTGCTATTTACTAATGCAGGAATGAATCAATTTAAAGATTTTTTTTTAGGCAAGAAACAAAAAAATTATTCAAGAATAGCGACTGTTCAAAATTGCTTGAGAACTGGAGGGAAGCATAATGATTTAGAAAATGTAGGATATACAGAAAGACATCATACATTTTTTGAAATGCTTGGCAACTTTAGCTTTGATGATTATTTTAAAAAAGAAGCAATAATGTATGCATGGGAGTTATTAACATCAAAAAAATGGTTTAATTTAGACAAAAATAAACTATGGATATCAGTATATGAAAATGATATAGAAACTTATAAAATATGGAAAAATATTATTAAAGTACCCATCGAAAAAATTATTAAAATTGGTGACAAAAACAATATTAAATATAATTCTGATAATTTTTGGCAAATGGGCAATACTGGTCCTTGCGGACCTTCTACAGAAATATTTTATCAATTTAAAATCGATTATACTCAAACAACTCAAGAACTATTTAATAATAACAACTGCCTACTCGAAATTTGGAATATTGTTTTTATAGAATTTAATAGAATTTCTAATACAGAAATTATACCCTTAGCAAAAAAATCTATAGATACAGGAATGGGTTTAGAAAGAATAGCCTCTGTTTTACAAAATGTAAATTCAAATTATAAAATTGATATATTTCAAGAATTAATTAAAAAAATATCTTATTTTAGTAATATAGAAAATTTAAATAATATCTCTTTAAAAATAGTGGCTGATCATATCAGAGCAATTTTCTTTCTTATTTCAGAAGATATTACTCCATCAAATGAACATCGTGGATATATTTTAAGAAGAATAATTAGAAGAACACTTAGACACGCTTATAAAATTGGAATCAATCAAAATTTTTTTTATAAAATCATACCTAAATTAATTAAATTAATAAATATTCCTTCTGGAATTCTAAAAGAAAAAGAAAAAATAATACAAAAAATATTAAAAAAAGAAGAACTTCAATTTTCTCAAACATTGAATAAAGGGTTAAAAATACTAAATCAAGAAGTTAAAAAAATTTCTAATAATATTATATCTGGAAAAACTGCATTTTATCTTTATGATACATTTGGATTTCCTATTGATTTAACAAAAGATATATGCCGTGAAAGGGGTATAAAAATAGACCTCGATGATTATAATAAATACAAAAATGAACAAAAAAAACAATCAAATATTAGAAAAAAATTTTATAAAAACTACAATCAAGATATTATAATTAATGACAGATCTGTTTTTTGTGGTTATAAAAAAAATAGAATAAAATCATTAATAAAGTATATTTTTGTTGAAAATAAAGCAGTTTCGTCAATTTCAGAAAATCAATTAGGTATTATTTTTCTTGATAAAACATGTTTTTATCCGGAATCCGGCGGTCAAATAGGAGACATAGGAAAATTATATTTTAAAAAAACGTGTTTTTTAGTAGAAAATACACAAAATTTTGGAAATATGATTGGACATATTGGAAAAGTAATATCAGGAACGATAAAAGAAAAAAGTACAATATATTGTAAAATTGATAAAATTCATAGAAATTCAATTCAATTAAATCATTCAGCTACACATTTATTACATGCTGCGCTGCAAAAAATATTAGGAAATAACGCTTTACAAAAAGGATCTTTAGTAAGCAATACACATTTAAGATTTGACTTTTCCTATACAAAAAATATAAATTTCTCACAAATACATAAAATTGAAAATGTTATAAATGAAGAAATTCGTAATAATCATTTAATTAAAACTAAAAATTTAAACATAGAAGAAGCTAAACGGAACAAAGCAATAGCATTATTTGATCATAAGTACAATAATATAGTTCGCGTTGTATTTATAAAAGATTTTTCCATAGAACTTTGCGGAGGAACACATACCAATAGGACAGGGAAAATTGGTATTTTTAAAATTATAGGGCAATCTAATGTATCATCAGGAATTAAAAGAATTGAAGCATTAACTGGACAGTACGCAATAAATTATTTACATTATCAAGATACTTTGATAAAAGATATATCTTTAATTTTAAAATCTAATAATTCTGACATACAAGAAAAAATAAAAAATTTAATACTAAAAGTTAAAAATTTAGAAAAAAAAGCAGATCAACTACAAAATAAAGAAAATACCAACCAAATTAAAAAATTACTAAAAAAAGTGGATAATATAAAAAACATAAAATTGTTAACTCATATATTACATAAATATGATCAAAAATCAGTAAGAATAATAGTAGATCAATTGAAAAAAGAACTAAAAAATGCAATTATTATACTCATAAATAAAATTAATAATAGTTATACTATTAATTGTGGAGTTACAAAAAATTTAACTCATTCTATAACCGCAATAGATATTGTTAACATTTTTATTAAAGAAACCCAAGGGAAAGGAGGAGGAAAAAAAGAAATTGCTGAAGGAGGAGGAATGAATAATGCTAAATTACCCATTATTGTAAAAAATATTAAACAATGGATCACTGAAAAATTAAAAAATAATATATTTTAAACAATAAGCGCTTAAATAATTAAAATAAATTTTATTTAAATAAAATAATTATAAAATATTTAAACTAAATGACTTATAATAAAAAATGTTTATCTAATTACACATCATTAAAATATTTTATAATTTACATTTAGCCCTCTATCATATTTATTAAACCAGAAATCAAATCGGCCGAATTCTTTTATTTTCAAGGAACAAAGAATGCTTATTCTCACTCGTCGAGTTGGCGAAACATTAATAATTGGAGATGAAATTACTGTTACGGTACTAGGGGTAAAAGGTAATCAAGTTCGTGTTGGTGTAAATGCGCCTAAAGAAGTTTCAGTGCATCGTGAAGAAATATATCAACGAATTCAGGCTGAAAAAAAAATTAAAAAAAAATAAAAATACCGCATCTTGCTAAGATTTGGCAAGATGCACTTCAATAAAATATATATTTCTATTTTTTCAAAATTTATAATTATTTAAAAAAAAA
Organism: Buchnera aphidicola (Melanaphis sacchari); assembly: GCF_003096055.1. Classification (NCBI taxonomy): domain Bacteria; kingdom Pseudomonadati; phylum Pseudomonadota; class Gammaproteobacteria; order Enterobacterales; family Erwiniaceae; genus Buchnera; species Buchnera aphidicola. The sequence goes on along the minus strand of NZ_CP029161.1, from coordinate 190,435 downwards.
TTGACTTATATTTAAAAAAAAGTAAAATTATATAATAAAAATTTATTATCTCAGGTGAGATGGCCGAGAGGATGAAGGCGCTCCCCTGCTAAGGGAGTGTGTAGAAAAAATCTGCATCGAGGGTTCGAATCCCTCTCTCACCGTAATTTTTTATTGCATCCGTAGCTCAGTTGGATAGAGTACTCGGCTACGAACCGAGAGGTCGAAGGTTCGAATCCTTCCGGATGCAAATAATATTATCTACGTTATTAATCATTTCACCAAGCATTAAAAAACAAAAAATCAACAATAAACTAGGAGAAAAAATTGATAGAGGATATCTCAAAAAAAATTGCTTGGTTAGAAAATAATCCAATAGTTTTAAAGAATATCAATAGAGGCATTGAACGAGAAGCTTTAAGAATCAAAAAAAATGGAAGCTTTTCTGACATTTCGCATCCGAAATCACTTGGCGCGCCCTTAACTCATCAATGGATTACTACCGATTTTTCAGAAAACTTATTAGAATTTATCACACCTACTAGCAATAGCGTAAACTACTTATTAAAATTTTTAACAGATCTTCATTCTTTTGTAGCTTATAAAATAAATTCAGAACGAATATGGCCATTCAGCATACCATATCTTTATAATCGATCTACGAATATTAAAATAGCCGAATATGGTACATCAAATATTGCAAAAATAAAAACACTTTATAGACAAGGTTTAAAAAGTCGATATGGAGATTTAGTAAATACTATTTCAGGTGTGCATTATAATTTTTCATTACCTAAAATATTTTGGAAAAGCCAAAAAATTTATAATAATAAAGATTATGTATCATCTGGATATTTAAACTTAATTAGAAATTATTATCGATTTGGATGGATTATTCCTTTTTTATTTGGATCATCACCTGCAATATCAAAACATTTTTTAAAAAATAAGGTACCTTGCTTTAAAAAAAATAAAGAAAACATACTATATTTACCTTGGTCTACTTCATTAAGACTAAGCGATATAGGTTATACTAGTACTTCAATTATAGACCTTAATATTATGTTCAACGATTTAGAATCTTATGTAAAAACTTTACATGAAGCAATTCATACACCATCAGATAAATTTTTAAATATAGGATTAAGAGACAAAAATGGAGTACTACAACAAATTAATACTAATATATTACAGATGGAAAGTGAGCTATATACCCAAATAAGACCCAAAAGAAACATTAAAAATGGAGAACACTTATTAGATAAACTTCAAAAAAAAGGTATAGAATACGTCGAAATACGTTCTTTAGATATTAATCCATTTTCACCTATTGGTATCAATAAAAATCAAATACTTTTATTAGATTTATTTTTAATTTGGTGTGCGCTTGTTAAAGCACCCAAAATGAATAAAAAAAAATTTTCATTAGTTATGAAAAATTGGAAAAAAATCATTTTTGAAGGCAGAAAACCTAATCAAAAAATTTACGTTAATGAAAAATACGAAAAAAAAACAATAATAGAAATAGCAACAAAAATTTTTCGAGATCTAAAAAAAATTGCTATTATTTTAGATAAGCAATCTCAAAATACTCAATATCAGCAAGTGTGCAAAAAAATAATGCCATTATTTTATAATCCAGAATTAACATATTCTGGACAGTTTTTAAAATTTTTTATTGAAAAGGGCATCGAAAAAACAGGATTAAACTTAGCAAACAAATATCATAATAAATTAATCAATTATTTTCCATTTAATCATCATAAAAATATGTTAGAAAAAGAAACTATATGTTCAATTGAAAAAAAATCTCAAATAGAAAAAAATGAAAAAATTAAATTTGAAGATTATTTCAAATGTAAATTTATTTCCCCATGCTAATCAACATGGGATATTTTAAAAAAATAATATATTTATTGTGAATAATAAAAAATTATAGACAAAATTTTTTTAATTTAAAAGTATGGCAATTAAATCACTACCACTGAGATAACGCATCTACCTTATCTAATTTTTCCCATGGAAATTCTTCTCTCCCAAAATGCCCATACACTGCAGTATTAAGATAGATAGGCTGAAGCAAATTAAGCATTTTAATTAATCCATAAGGACGCAGATCAAAAGTATCACGCACTAAATTAATTAAAGAAGAAGTACTAATTTTGCCAGTTTGAAATGTTTCTATCATAATAGAAATGGGTTTAGCTATTCCAATGGCATAAGATAATTGAATTTCACAGCGATCAGCCAAACCAGCAGCAACAATATTTTTAGCAACATATCTAGCTGCATACGCTGCAGATCTATCTACTTTAGATGGGTCCTTTCCAGAAAAAGCACCTCCACCATGTCTTGACATACCTCCATAAGTATCTACAATAATTTTACGACCAGTAAGACCGCAATCACCCATAGGACCACCTACAACAAATCTACCAGTGGGATTAATAAAAAATTTAGTATTTTTTGTTAACCATTTCTTCGGTAAAACAGGTTTTATAATTTCTTCCATTACGGCTTCCTTTAAAATCTTTTGAGAAATACTTTCTTTATGTTGAGTAGAAAAAACAATTGTATCTATACCTAAAATGACACCATCCTTATATTTAAATGTTACCTGACTTTTAGCATCTGGTTGGAGCCAAGATAAAGTATTATTTTTTCTTATTTCAGATTGTTTTTTTACTAGTAAATGAGCATACGTAATTGGCGCAGGCATAAAAACATCTGTTTCATTAGTTGCATAACCAAAAATAATTCCTTGATCACCCGCTCCTTGTTCTAAGGGATTGGAGCGATCTATTCCTCTATTAATGTCTAAAGATTGTTTCCCGATAGTACTAAGAACTGCACAAGAATTTGCATCAAATCCTGTCTCGGAATTAATATAACCAATATTATTAATAGTATTTCTAGTAATTTCTTCAACATCAACCCACGCAGTAGTCGTAATTTCACCTCCAACTAAAACCATTCCTGTCTTTACATAAGTTTCGCAAGCTACTCGCGCCTTAATATCTTGTTTGATAATTTCATCTAATAATGCGTCAGAAATTTGATCTGCAATTTTATCAGGATGCCCTTCTGAAACTGATTCTGATGTAAAAAAATATTCAGTCATTTTATTTTCCTTTTTTTAAAATACTTAACAAAAGATAAATTTAATTTTTATAAATTAAAAAAATAATTTAATATAAAAAATATCAAAATTTTTATTTTTAAAATATCATTAAAAATGATACTTTATTAGAGTTTGTTTAAATAATAAAGAATATCTTTTTTAAAACATACTAATAAGTAGAAAATATGATAAAGAAAATTTTTTTTGTTATAAGTATTATATTTTTTTTATTCTCAATTAAAAAAAATAATTTTAAAAAAGAAAACATAAAAAGTTTTCAAAAATATAAACTTGTAGCTATTAAAATACACAAAAATGCACCTGGTTCTTTTTATTGTGGTTGTAAAATTATTTGGCATGGAAAAAAGGGAATACCTGATTTATCATCATGTGGATACAAAATACGCAAAAATAAAAATAGAGCAACAAGAATTGAATGGGAACACGTAGTTCCTTCATGGCAATTTGGACATGAAAAACAATGTTGGAAGAAAGGAGGTCGGAAAAAATGTTTAAAAAATAAATTATATCAAAAAATAGAGTTTGATCTTCACAATTTACAGCCTGTTATTGGAGAAATTAATAGTGATCGATCAAATTTTATATATAGCGAATTAAACAATAATTTCCAAGAATATGGAAAGTGCACAATGAAAATAGATTTTAAAAAAAAATTAGCAGAACCACCTGAACGATCAAAGGGAGCTATAGCTAGAACTTATTTTTATATGCTTAAAAGATATAATATAAAATTATCCATGAATGAAAAATTGTTATTTAAAAAATGGGACATAAAATTTCCTGTAACTAAATGGGAATGTATTAGAGAAAATTTAATATTTCATAAACAGGGCAATCATAATAATTATGTTTATAAAAAATGTCTTAATCTAAGATTGCCTTATAAAAATTTAAAAAATTAATAATGAAAAAAAATATTCCAAGAATTTATATTTCTCAGTCTTTAAAAGTACATCAAAAAGTTTTGTTATCTCATTGTAATCATTTACATTATATTAAAAAAGTACTTCGCATGAACATTGAAGAAAAATTAGAAATATTTAATAATACTAATAGTATATTTTTATCTAAAATAACTAAAATTGAAAAAAAAATTATTGAGCTAAAAATTTTAAAAAAAGAAGTAAAAAACATTGAATCATCATTAATAATACATTTAGGACAAATAATTTCAAAATCTGAAAAAATGAATTTTTCTATTCAAAAATCTGTTGAATTAGGTGTAAATTCTATTACTCCGCTATGCTTCGAAAATGATAATTTTAATAAAAAAACAAGATATAGTTTAAAAAAAGATAAACGTTGGAAAAATATAGCTATTGCTGCTTGTCAGCAGTGCCGTAGAAATATTATTCCAAAAATTAATGATCTAGAAAATATTTTTTCTTGGTGTAAAAAAATAGATAAAAAATCTACAAAAATTGTTTTTCATCCACAATCTACATTGACTATTAATAATTTAAAAAAAAATATAAAAAATATTTTTTTATTAATTGGCTCTGAACGCGGATTCTCATCTTCAGAAATAAAAAAAATTATTCAATACGAATTTATTGTACTGCAATTAGGACCTAGAATTTTGAGAGCGGAAACTGCAGTAATTGCTTCAATTACAGCATTACAAATAAAATTCGGAGATTTATCTTAAAATTTACTAAAAAAATATATTTTTTTAGGTGTTAAAACAATTGGCAATGAAATATCCCAACTTTCTTCAATCATATAAGATTTAATTAATTGAAAATCATATGCATAACCTATTGGGATAATTTTTTTTAATTTCCAATTTCTTAAAAAATTGTCATAAAAACCTCCTCCCATTCCTAATCGAAATCCTTTTAGATCAAATCCTACTAAGGGGACGATTACTATGTCTAAATATAATTCTGAAATAATATCTTTATCATCAAAATAAGGCTCTAATATATTATATTTGTTAGGATGTAAAATAGATTGTGAAGTAAATGGGACAAAAAATATTTTTTTTTTAGAAAAGGAACGTATAACAGGAACGAATACATTTTTTTTATTTAACCACAATTTTTTAATTAATGGATATGTATCAATTTCACTATCAAATGATAAAAAGCAACCAATATTTTTAGCTATGTGAAAAATTTTAAAATCCCACGATGTCTGAACAATTTTGTTTGCTGCATTGATTTTTTCAAAAAAACTTAATGATCTTCTAAGAATACGTATATCAGATCTAATTTTTTTACGGCTTTGTAGTATTTTTTTCATATATTTATTTTAACCTAAAATTAATTCATATTGAAAAAAACTTATTTTTTTAAAATCTTTACCCCTTTTTTATCTCCTACTAAAACAATGTCTGCGCCTCTTTCAGCAAATAATCCTACAGTAACTACACCAGGTAGAGAATTAATTTTTTTCTCCATAGATATAGGATTTTTTATATTTAAGTTATATATATCTATAATTATATTACCATTATCTGTCACAACGTTTTTTCTTAACTTAGGTGTACCACCTATCTTAATTATCTCTTTAGATATATAAGAAAAAGCTATCGGAATAATTTCAATTGGCAATGGAAAAGAACCTAAAAATTCTACTTTTTTTGATTTATCAATAATGCAAATAAATTTTTTTGACATAGCTGCAATAATTTTTTCTTTAGTAAGAGCTGCTCCACCACCTTTAATCATTTGCATATTATTATTAATTTCATCGGCGCTATCAACATACACTTCTAATTGATCAAATTTTTTTAAATTTAGTACTTTTATTCCATTTTTAATTAATAGTACAGTAGAAGCATTTGAACTAGAAACAGCGCCAGATATTATATTTTTTATAGTACTTAATGCTTCAATAAAATAAAATACTGTACTTCCTGTACCAATTCCAATTACAGTTCCAGGATGAATATAGTTTAATGCAGCCCATGCTGCTTTTTTTTTGTATTCGTTTAGATTCATGATATAAAATCTCATTCTACTCTAAAATAGAAAAATAATAGATTTTAATTTCAATCTAAAAAATAATAATATATTTATTAAAATAATTTTAATTTTTTAATAGAAATTAATTAGAACTGGATCATGTTAGAATGGCTGGGGTACCTGGATTCGAACCAGGGATGCCGGTATCAAAAACCGGTGCCTTAACCACTTGGCTATACCCCATAAAATTACTTAAATTAAGGAAGAATTTTTCAAAATACGGGAGGCGAGATTTGAACTCGCACACCTTACGGCGCCAGAACCTAAATCTGGTGCGTCTACCAATTTCGCCACTCCCGCTTAAAAATAGTGGCTACGATGGGAATTGAACCCATGACCCCAGCGTTATGAGTGCTGTGCTCTAACCATCTGAGCTACGTAGCCTAAAATAAATTATTATTTTTTAAAAATATATAAATTAAATATTTTTTTATTTTATAATATAAAAACAAAATAATCAATAATTATTAAAAATAATCAAATTGAAAATAAAATACTTTTTATAAATTATTAACCCTTTAAAAAAATTATTTTAGGAAAAAAATGAATATAAAAAACAATAGCAATAATTTTCTTCATAATATTATTAATAAAGACCTTAAAAAAAATAAAAATTTATTATTGCGTACACGTTTTCCGCCAGAACCTAATGGATATCTTCATATTGGACATGCTAAATCAATATGCTTAAATTTTGAAATAGCAAAATTATACAATGGATATTGCAATCTTCGTTTCGACGATACAAACCCAGTTAAAGAAAATGCTCAATATATTAAATCTATTCAACGCGATATAAAATGGCTGGGTTACAAATGGGATGGAAATATTCACTATTCTTCAGAACATTTTTTAATATTGTATAAATATGCTAAAGAATTAATTAAAAAAAACTTAGCTTATGTCGATGAACTTACAAAAGAAGAAATTAAAGAATATAGGGGAACTTTAAAAAAACCAGGAAAAAATAGTCCTTATAGAAATAGAAGTATCTCAGAAAATTTAAAACTATTTAAAAAAATGAAAAAAGGATTTTTCCGTGAAGGAGAAGCATGTTTAAGAGCTAAAATTAATATGCAATCTTCTTATATTATTATGAGAGATCCTGTTTTATATCGTATTATTTTTAAAGAGCACCATCAAACGAAAAAAAAATGGTGTATATATCCTACGTATGATTTTGCACATTGCCTTTCTGATGCTATTGAAAAAATCACACATTCTTTTTGCACATTAGAATTTCAAGATAATAAAAAAATATATAATTGGATTTTAAAAAATACTAGCATTTCACATTATCCGAAACAATATGAATTTTCTAGATTAAACTTAGAATTTTCTATTTTATCTAAAAGAAAAATTTCAATATTAATTGATAAAAAAATTATTAATGGATGGAATGATCCGAGAATACAAACTATTTCTGGTTTGAGAAGAAGAGGATATACAGCATCATCTATTCGTACGTTTTGCAAAAAAATCGGCGTTACTAAACAAAATAATTTAATAGAATTTTCTATGTTAGAATATTGTATCAGAAATGAATTAAATAAAAAATCTGTGCGCACAATGGCTGTACTAGATCCAATTAAAATATTTTTATACAATATAGATGATAATTATGTAAAGAAACTTATTGTCCCAAATCATCCAAATGATCCTAGTTTAGGTACTCATGAAATTTTTTTTACTAATACTATATATATTGAACGAAAAGATTTTAAAGAAAAATACGATAAAAAATATAAAAGATTAAAAATTGGACATGAAATTCGTCTTCGATATTCATACATAATAAAAGCAGAAAAAATAAAAAAAGATAAAAATGGAAATATTATTTCTTTAGTATGTTTTTGTGATTTAAATACATTAGGAAAAAAACCAAGCAATAAAAAAAATCCTTCAGTAATACACTGGATTTCATTAAAACATTCATTCCCAGCAGAATTTAGAATATATAATTCATTATTTAATATAAAAAATCCTGAACAAGAAGAAAACTTTTTATCTTTTCTAAATCCTGATTCATTAATAATAAAAAAAGGTTTTATTGAAATAAATATTGCTCAAAAAATAAAAAACAAAATAGGAAATAATATTGCTAACTTATTTTTTCAATTTGAAAGAATTGGTTATTTTTGTATTGATCAAATTGATTCAAAGAAAAACCATTTGATATTTAATCAAACAGTTCGTTTAAAAGATTCTTCAAATATAAAAAACTATTCATAATAAATTATGATTTTTTTATTTACATATTGGTAAAAAATTTAATGTTTAATATACACATTTTAAAAAATTCAATTTAAAGAAAAAATTTTCTTTAAATTATTTATTCATCTCAACTAAAAATTTTATACTTAGAATGACTACAAACTATATTTTTATAACTGGTGGTGTAGTATCGTCTTTAGGAAAAGGAATTGCAGCGGCTTCATTGGGGGCCATACTAGAAGCTCGAAATTTAAAAGTAACTATTATGAAATTAGATCCCTACATTAATGTCGATCCAGGAACAATGAGCCCTATTCAACATGGAGAAGTTTTTGTTACTGAAGATGGTGCTGAAACTGATTTAGATTTGGGACACTATGAACGATTTATTCGATCAAAAATGACTTGTTTAAATAATTTTACTACAGGTAGTATTTACTCAGAAGTTTTAAAAAAAGAAAGAAGAGGCGACTATTTGGGTGCAACTATACAAGTTATACCCCATATTACAAATGCTATTAAAGAAAGAATTATTCGATGTGCTCAAAATAAAAATATTATTCTTGTAGAAATAGGAGGAACTGTCGGCGACATTGAATCTTTACCTTTTTTAGAAGCTATTCGACAATTAGCGTCTGATATTGGTCGAAAGAACGTAATTTATATACATTTAACTCTGGTTCCTTATATAAAAACAGCTGGCGAAATTAAAACTAAACCAACTCAACATTCTGTAAAAGAATTATTATCCATTGGAATACAACCAGATATTTTAATTTGCAGATCTCAAAAAACTGTTCCAATAAATGAAAGAGAAAAAATTGCATTGTTTTGTAATGTTCCGGTTAATGCTGTAATTTCTTTAAAAGACATTGATTCAATATATAAAATCCCAAAATTACTTAAAGACCAAAAGTTAGACGATTATATTTGTGAATATTTTCAGTTAAAAATCCCAGAAGCAAATTTACAAGAATGGGAAAAAGTAATTTATGAAGAAGACAACTCTAAAAAAACAATTATTATTGGTATAATTGGAAAATATGTAAAATTACCTGATGCTTATAAATCCGTAGTAGAAGCTTTAAAACATGCAGGTTTAAAAAATAAAGTAAAAATTAATATAAAATTAATTAGCTCTCAAGACATAGAAAACAAAAATTTTAAATTACTTAAAAATCTTAATGGCGTTTTAATACCAGGTGGCTTTGGAGATCGTGGAGTAAAAGGAAAATTACTATCTGTAAAATATGCTCGAGAAAATAATATTCCATACTTCGGTATTTGTTTAGGAATGCAAATAGCAATTATAGAATTTGCTCAAAATGTTATAGGAATTAAAGAAGCAAATTCTACAGAATTTGATCCTCAATGCAAATTTCCTGTCATTCATTTAATTAAAAACAAAAAAAATAATATAGAAAATTATACTAATCAAAAAACAAAAAAAACTTCTAAGTTAAAAGGTACTATGAAATTAGGAAATCAACCTTGTAAATTATTAATTAATAGTTTATCTAGAAAATTATACGCAAAAGATATTATCATAGAAAGACATAGACATCGTTATGAAGTAAATAATTTTTTATTAAAAAAAATAGAAAAAAACGGTTTAAAAATCGCTGGAATATCTGAAAATAATAATACAGTTGAAATAGTAGAAATCTCAAATCATCCATGGTTTATTGGTTGTCAATTTCACCCAGAGTTTACATCTACTCCACGCGATGGACATCCATTATTTATAGATTTTATAAAGTCAGCGAAAAAACATCAGAATACAATAATTTTGAAAAATAGGATAGAACATGGCTAAAATATTAAAAATAATAGGTAGAGAAATAATAGATTCACGCGGAAATCCAACTATAGAGTCTGAAGTACATCTTGAAGGAGGATTTTTTGGAATAGCGTCATCTCCTTCTGGAGCTTCTACAGGAACATTAGAAGCCTTAGAATTAAGAGATAATGACAAAAATAGATTTATGGGAAAAGGAGTAAAAAAATCAATTTCATTTATTAATAATGAAATATACCATGCTTTAAAAAACAAAAATGCTCAAAATCAAAACGATATTGATCAAATAATGATTGATTTAGATGGAACTAGTAATAAATCTAAATTAGGTGCAAACACAATTCTATCAGTATCTTTAGCAATTGCAAAAGCTGCTGCATCTTCTAAAAATATTCCTTTATATGAATATATTTCAGAGCTAAATAATACACCAGGCATATTTTCAATGCCTCTTCCAATGATTAACATAATCAATGGGGGAAAACATGCTAATAATAATATTGATTTACAAGAATTTATGATTCAACCAATTAATGCCAAATCAATTAAACAAGCAATTCGCATCGGTTCAGAAGTATTTCATGCATTAGGTAAAATTCTTAAAAATAAAGGTATGAGCACAACTGTAGGTGATGAAGGAGGATATGCACCCAATTTTAATTCTAATAGAGAAGTTTTTGATACGATCATAGAAGCAATACATCAAACTAAATACAAACTAGGAAAAGATATAACATTTTCTATAGATTGTGCTGCTTCAGAACTATACAATAAAAATAAAAAAAAGTATTATTTAAAAGGAGAAAATCAAGAATTTACTTCTAAAGAATTCACACATTATTTAGAAAGTTTATGTAAAAAATATCCTATTTTTTCTATAGAAGATGGACAACATGAGTCTGACTGGGAAGGATTTTTATATCAAACTAAAATATTAGGTAAAAAGACACAATTAGTAGGAGATGATTTATTTGTCACTAACACCAATATTTTAAAAAAAGGTATTAAAAAAGGTATTGCAAATTCTATTTTAATTAAACTAAACCAAATCGGAACATTAACTGAAACAATAAAAACTATACAAATGGCCAAAAAATTCAACTATAATGTTATTATCTCGCATCGTTCGGGTGAAACAGAAGACGTTTCAATAGCAGATTTAGCTGTTGGAACTGCATCAGGACAAATAAAAACAGGTTCTATGAGTAGATCTGATAGAACTTCAAAATATAATCAACTTATTAGAATAGAAGAAAGAATAGGCGAAAAAAATGCTCCTTTTAATGGATTAAAGGAAATGAAACTACATTTTTAAAATAAACAAATATCTTTATAAAGAATCAGGTATTGTAAAAATATACCTGTTTCTTCATTAAAAAAATTTATTAATGAGTAAAATTATGAAATACCCTGTAAATGAAATTTTTCAAACCATTCAAGGTGAAGGTTATTATATTGGAACACCTGCAATTTTTATTCGATTACAAGGATGCAAAGTAGCGTGCGAATGGTGCGATACTAAATATACATGGAAAAATTCTTATGAAAACCAAATTCTTAATGAAGAAATAATTAAAAAAGAAAAATCAAATAAAAAATGGAGTTACATGACAACTCAAAATATTATTCTAATAATAAAACAGTTAAAATGGACAGCCAAACACATTGTTATTACAGGAGGAGAGCCGTGTATGTATAATTTGTTAGATATAACTACACTTCTTGAAGAAAAAGGATACTTTTGTCAAATAGAAACTAGTGGTACAGAACTAATTGAATGTTCATTAAATACTTGGGTTACACTTTCTCCTAAACAAAAAAAAACTACGTTAAAATCTTCAATATTGCGTGCTAACGAAATAAAATTTCCTATTTTAATCGAACAAGACTTTTTATATTTAAAAAAAATTTTGCATATGATAAAAAAAAGAAAAAATAATCTTATTTTTTTACAACCAATCAGTCAAAATGAAAAAGCATTAGCAATATGTATAAAAAAATGTACGGAAAAAAATTGGAGACTTTCCATACAAATACATAAATATCTTCAAATAAGGTAAAAAATGAATTTTAAAAACCCTGATAAATACATCCGGAAGTACAAGTTTCTTTAACGATAATAGTTTTTAAAAAAGGTAAATTTGGTTTTAAACGAACCCAAATCCAACGTGCTAAAACTTCAGTTGTAGGATTTTCTAGACCAGGTATATCATTTAACAAATAATGATCAAGTTGCTTATAAATAGGTTTAAAAGCTAATTTAATATGCGAATAATCCATTATCCAACCAGTTTTTTTATCAATTATATTTTCAATTTCTAATCGTACAAAAAATGAATGACCGTGTAATCGTCTGCACTTATGTGTTTTCGAAACAAACGGCAAGTAATGTGCAGCTTCAAATTGAAAATCTTTAAAAATAATAGTTTTTATATCTTGCATGATATCGATCCTTTAAAAAAAATAGAAAAAATTTTTTATAAAATATTGTATATAATTAAATGTATATTAGTTAATAACTAACTATTAAAAATTTATACAAAAAATTCCTAGAAAAAGCGCTCAAAATTCTAAAAGCATCACAATTGAATGACACGCTATACCTTCTCTTCTGCCAATAGAACCTATCATTTTAGAAGTTGTGGCTTTAATACTAATTTTATCTACTTTAGTATTAAGATCTAATGCAATATTAGATCTCATATTAAAAATATGAGATGAAAGTTTAGGTGTTTCAACAATTACTGTAATATCAATATTAGATATAAAATAATTTTTTTCATGAATCATCTTCCAAACATTTTTTAATAAAACTCTGCTGTCAATATTTTTATATATTTCATTGCTGCTAGGGAAAAAAGTTCCTATATCACCCATAGCCATAGCACCTAATAATGCATCTATTAATGAATGAACTAATACATCACCATTTGAATGAGCAATTAATCCTTGATGATGTGGAATTTGAACGCCTCCAATGATTAAAGGCTTTACATCGCCAAAAGCATGAATATCAAAACCGTATCCAATTTTCATTACTAATATATCTCTGTTAAGTATTAAATAATTTTTTGAGATAATATTCTACAAAAAAAATATCTTCGGGAGAAGTTACTTTAATATTTTCTTCACCTCCCATGATTATTAAAGGGCTATATCCACAATACTCTAATGCTGATGATTCATCTGTTATATCTACTTTGTCTTTAATAATTTTTTGTAAACAAAATCGTAATAAATCTATTGGAAATAGTTGCGGAGTTAAAGCACGCCACAAATTTTTTCGAGGTAGTGTATAAAGTACTTTCTTGTTTTTTTTAGAAACATATTTAATAGTGTCATATAAAGGTCTAGCTAAAATTCCGCCAAATTTATTTTTTTGAGCTAAATCAATTAATTTATCTAAATCTTTATAAGTCAAACAAGGACGTACTGCGTCATGAATCATAATCCAATCTACTTCTTTTGCAATAGCTAATCCAGATAGAACAGAATCTATTCTTTTTTGTCCACCAATTACTGATAAAACACGAAAATGCGATGATATAGGCAATTTATGAAAAAAAATGTCTTCTTGATGCACACTTACAATAATGCGAGTAATATTAGGATGTGATAATAAAGTTTCTAGTGTATATTCAATAATTGTTTTATTTCTAATTTTTATATATTGCTTAGGAAAATTTAATAGCATTCTTCTTCCTATTCCTGCAGCCGGTACTATTGCTATAGTATTTAATTTCAATGAATGAATTAACCTCATTGTTTATCTAATAAAAGGGTTACTTAAAAAAAATTTTAATGAATGCAAGATTTATCTTTACAATTTTTAATTTTATCATTTAAGCGTTGAATTTCTAAGATTAGTTGATTATTTTTTTCTTCAATTTCTTTATTTTTTTTTTTTTGAATAATAATTTTTTTATAAATACTGATATATTCTAAAATACCATTTTTTCCAATCCAAAGAGAATACTGCAATAAAAACAATAAAAAAAATAGAAATATTTTTAATATTTTCATACATCACTCTAAATAGTTTTTATTTAAAATAAAGACATTTAATTTATATTCAAAAAAGATATAATATTATTTCTATATAAAATTTTAATTATTTTTTTTGCATTATTTTTTAATGGCATCGTTCCATCTAAAACAAGATCTGGATTTTCTGGAACCTCATATATAGAATTAATACCAGTGAAATTTGATATTTTACCTAAAAGAGATTTTTTATATAATTTTTTAGGGTCTCGTTGTTTACAAACTTCAATAGGAGTATTAACAAATATTTCTAAAAAATTTTTTTTTCCTAACATTTCTAAAATAGAAAATCGTTGTTTTTTATACGGAGAAATTACCGATATTAAGACTATCATTCCTATATTTATCATTAATTTAGCTACTTCTCCAATACGTCTGATATTCTCATCTCGCTCTAAAATATCAAATCCTAAATTAGAGGATAAACCAAATCTAATATTATCTCCATCTAGTAAGCAAGTATGAATATTATTCTTAAAAAGAATCTCTTCTAAATAATTAGAAATGCTGGATTTTCCAGATCCCGATAATCCCGTAAACCAAATTACTATTGCTTTATGACCATTTCTTTTCTCACGCATAGAACGTGTTATAGAGCTATTATGCCAAACAATATTTTTTTTTAAAATATTATTCATTTTAAATAAAACCTTATCTATCTTTTTATATTCCAATGTGGGAAATATTTTACAATTAAATTATATAAATCTGATTCAAAATCTTTTTTTGTATTATAAACATTGCTTTCTTTATTTTTTACAGACTTTTTGATCATTCCAGCGGCTACAGTAGTATTTTGTAGGAAATCAATAAAAATTAAATTACCTGTTACTTTATTTTTAATATAATCATCAAAAATCATTGGTTCAGTAAATAAAATTTTTATTCTTCCAATATTATTCAACATAAGAATATTAGTTTCTTCCTTAACTAACGTATTGACATCTATTTTAAATAAAATTTCTTTAACATAAATACGAGTTTTTTTCCCTGATATTTTAACTTTGTACGATTGTCCTATTTTTAAAGGATTATTATCCATCCAAACAATATCAACAATAGCTTCTTGAACAGGTTTTAATTTGGAATCAGTATTTACAAAAAAATCTCCGCGTGAAATATCAATTTCATCTTTTAAAACAATTGTAATAGATTCTCCAGAATCTGCTTTTTTTACATCTTTATCAAATATTAAAATACGAGAAATATATGAAAAAATATTTTCAGGTAATATTTTAATTTTTTGCCCTACGTACATTTTTCCAGATACTAAAATACCTGAATATCCTCGAAAATTTGAATTAGGTCGATTGATATACTGCACTAAAAATCTAATTTTTTCAGAATTAGATAAATCATCAATTTCTACCGTTTCTAAAAAATTTAATAGTGTTGAACCTTGGTACCAAAGCATATTTTTACTTTTAAAAACAATATTTTCTCCAGTTAATGCAGATATAGGAATAAAAAAAAATTTTAAATTTTTATTAATTTTTTTTGAAAAAAGAAGAAATTTTTTCTGTATTTCAAAAAATATTTTTTCTTTATATTTTACTAAATCCATTTTATTTACAGCAACAATTAAATATTTAATTCCTAACAATGCAGAAATAAAAGCATGTCTATAAGTTTGTTCAGACAAACCCTTTTCTGCATCTACTAATAAAATAGAAAGATCACATGTAGATGCTCCTGTTACCATATTGCGTGTATATTGTTGATGACCGGGCGTGTCTACAATAATGAATTTTCTTTTATCAGTAGACAAATAACGATATGCTACATCAATTGTAATACCTTGCTCTCTTTCTGATTGAAGTCCGTCTACTATAAGTGCTAAATCTATCTCTTGTCCTTGCGTTCCATGACGTCTGCTATCATTCTTTAAAGAGAATAACTGATCTTCATAAATCTGTTTTGTATCATGCAATAAACGACCAATTAAAGTACTTTTTCCATCATCTACACTACCACATGTTAAAAATTTTAATAAAATTTTCTTTTCGTTTAAAATTAACCAAGTTTTAAAACTGTTATACGAATTAATTTTTTTAATATCACTCATTTAATATTTGGCCTTTTAAAAATAACCTTGTCTTTTTTTAAATTCCATGGAATTTTTTTGATCTTGATCAATTGTTCGACCTACTCGCTCACTAGTTTTAACTGATAACATTTCTAAAATGATATCAGGTATAGTTTTTGCTGTTGATTCTATTGCATTTGTTAAAGGCCAGCAACCCAAGGTTCTAAACCTTACCATTTTTTTGGTTATTTTTTCTTTTGAACTAATATTAATACGTTCATCATTAATTACTAGTAACGATCCATTTCTTTTTAAAACTGGACGGATATCAGAAAAATACAGCGGAACAATTTTAATATTCTCTAAAAAAATATACTGCCAGATATCTAATTCAGTCCAATTTGAAAGAGGGAAAATACGCATATTTTCTCCCTTATTAATTTCACCATTATAATTCCACCACAATTCTGGGCGTTGTTTTTTGGGATCCCATTGATGAAATGAATCTCGAAACGAATAAATGCGTTCTTTAGATCGTGATTTTTCCTCGTCTCGCCTAGCTCCTCCAAAAGCAGCATCAAATTCATATTTATTTATTGCTTCTTTTAATGCTTCAGTTTTCATTATTTCAGTATATTTTGAACCACCATCCTTAAAAGGATCTAAACCAAGCGCTTTTCCTTTCTTATTTAAATGAACAATTAATTCAATTTTAAAATTTTTAACTATATAATCTCTAAAATCATACATTTCCTTAAATTTCCATCCAGTATCAATATGCAATAAAGGAAAAGGTAAACTACCTGGATAAAAAGATTTTTTAGCTAAATGTAACATTACAGAAGAATCTTTTCCAAGGGAATAAAGCATAACAGGATTTTTAAAATCAGCTATTACTTCTCGAAAAATGTAGATACTTTCTGATTCTAATTGACGTAAATGAGTAGTGCTTTTGTTAAACATTTATTTTCCTTCGATCTAATCTATTACAGAATAAATATTCTTAATATTGTTTGATCTATTAGATAAATTAAACCATTTTAATTTTTCATGTAGTAAAACTACTCTTCCTATTATTAATAAAGATGGAGTAGTAATGTTCTTAATCATATTACTAGTCTCACCTAACTTTCCTATAACTACCCTTTGATTTATAGTAGTACCTTGACTAATTAACGCTATTGGCGTAGATTTTTTGCAACCGTAAAAAATAAGTTTTTGAGAAATTTCTATAATTTGTAAACTACCCATATAAACTACTAATGTATAATTAGGATCGGATAAGATAGACCAATTATTTTCGAATTTATCAATACATTTATGTCCTGTAATAAATATTAATCCTTTTGCATAATTACGATGCGTTAACGGTATTCCAGTATAAGCTGCAATACCAATTCCAGCTGTAATGCCTGGAACAATTTGTACTAAAATTCCAGCACTTTTAGCAGCTTCCAATTCTTCACCACCACGACCAAATATAAAAGGATCTCCTCCTTTTAAACGAACTACTTTTTTCCCTTCTTTTGCGAATTCAATTAACATTTTAATAATTTGGGTTTGGTTAATTATTATTTTTCCAGCACGCTTTCCAACACAAATACATTTTGCATCTCGACGAATACGATCTAAAATATCTTTAGAAATCAAACAGTCATATAATACTACATCAGCTTCCTGTAAAACTTGTAGCGCTCGTAAAGTCAATAAATCACTGTTTCCAGGACCTGCACCAACTAAAATAATCTCTCCCATTAAAACGCTAGGCTGCTTAATCGTTTTTTTCAATATAGAGATTGCTTTTTTAATATTTCCATTAATTACATTTTGAGAAAAGGGACCGTTAAGAAGTTTTTCCCAGAAACGTCGTCTATCTAAAAATCTAGTAAAATAATTTTTTACAACCGATCTCCATTGCCCAGCAATTACAGCTATTTCTCCTAATCTAGAAGGTAAAATAGATTCTATTTTTTGTCTTAATAATCGTAATAAAATAGGTGCTTTTCCACTTGAAGAAATAGCTAATACAATTGGAGAACGATCAATAATGGAAGGAAAAATAAAGGAACACTTAGATTGATCATCAACTACATTGACGAAGATACAAGCATTATTACACATTTGAAATATTTTTTGATTTAATTTAGTATCATTCGTAGCAGCAATAACTAAATAAGTTTTTTTTAAATAAATCTTACTAAACTTTTTAGAAATCCAATAAACTTTCTTTCTTTGTACAAAACATTGAATTTCTTGACAAATACATTCCGAAATAATATTAATTATAGCCTTTGTGCGCAGTAATAGTTTGATTTTATTCAACGCTACTTCTCCAGCCCCAACAACTAAAACATTTTTATATTTTAAATCTAAAAAAGCTGGAAAATAATCCACATTTAACCTACTAAAAAGTAAAAAATAAAATTTATATTAATATTTAAAAATATTGATTTAAAATTGCAATTTTTTAAAAAACTCTTTAAAATTAATTATTATGCAAACCACATTCACGCTTTAATCCAAAAAAACGAGTTTCTTCTTCTAGCATTCCTTTTTTATACTTTTTGGTAGTATGAACATCTCCTATAGAAACATAACCTTCTTGAAATAAAGGATGATAGTCTAAATTATTATCTTTTAAATATGTATTTATCTTATGATTCGACCAATCTAATATGGGAAGAATTTTAAAAATTCCTCTATTAATTGAAACATAAGGCAATAAACTCCGACTCTTAGACTGTTCATGGCGTAATCCAGAAAACCAAGTATTAACTGACAATTTTTTTAAAGCTACGTTCATAGGTTTTACTTTATTTAAAGTATTATAAAAATCAATTCCTTCAATTCCTTTTTCCCATAATTTTCCATATCGAGCTTCTTGCCATGCTGGAGATATTTTAGATCGAAAAATTTTTATATTCAAATGCCACTTTCTCGTAAGCATATCAATAAACTGATAAGTCTGAGGAAATAAATATCCAGTATCAATTAATATGATAGGAATATCCGATTTTTCTGTAATCATGAGATGTAATAAAACTATCGATTGAATTCCAAAGCTAGATGACATCACATGCACAGTTGGCAAATTCCTTAATGACCAAGATATACGTTTTTTCGCAGAAAAAGTAGACATTAATTCATTTAATTCAAGTAAAATTTTTCTTTTTTTTTGATTATTAAATAAATTTATATTTTTATAGTTAAACATCTTTTATTACTATCAACTCCAAAAATCGTGAATAGGATTAATAATTTTTTTTACAAATTTTTTTCTAATAACAAAATCCCCAAAATCTTCTTGTATATTTCGATCGCTTGCCCAATTATCGATTAAAAAGTCTAAATGAGATAATATTTCTTTTTCTGTAATATTCTCTTTATACATACCAGCGATACGACTTCCTATTCTATTGCCACCTATATACATATTATATCTTCCAATAGATTTTCCAATTAAACCTATTTCAGATAATAAAGATCGCCCACAGCCGTTAGGACAACCAGAAACTCGAAAAATAATTACTTCGTTTTCTACATTATATTTTAACATGATCTGTTCTATTTGAGTAATAAAATTAGGCAACATACGCTCAGCTTCTGCCATTGCTAATGGACAAGTTGGAAAAGACACGCAAGACATTGAATTTTCTCGTAATTTGCTAATTTTTTTTACTAATCCATATGATTTAGCAATTTCTTCTATCTTTTTTTTATTATCATCAGATACTTCAGAAATAATTATATTTTGATTTGATGTCAATCTAAAATTACCTGTATGAAAACTAGCTATTTTTGACAAACCTGACTTAATAAATTGATCACCATAATCATATATACGTCCATTTTGAATAAATAATGTCAAACTCCAATCATTATTGATACTTTTTTTCCAACCAAACAAATCACCTCTTTCTATAAAATGATAAGAACGAACAGGTTCAAAAATAATATTTGCTCTTTTCTCTACTTCTTCTTTAAAAGCATTAAATCCAAATTTTTCTATAGTGTATCTTGTTTTTGCATTCTTTCGATCAGTTCGATTGCCCCAATCTCTTTGTGTTGTCACTATAGCTTTAGTAACTGATATGATCTTATCAATGCTGATATAACCTAATGCACTTGCAAGAAAAGGCCATGTTCTTTTATTTCCATGAGTAAATGATAAACCACCACCTACCAAAACATTACATCCAATAATTTCATTATTTTCAACAATAACAACAAAGTTCATATCATTTGCATATAAATCTACATCATTATATGGTGGTATAACTATGGTCGTTTTAAACTTTCTTGGCAAATAAGTTTTTCCTAAAATTGGCTCTTTATCTGTAGTAGCTATTTTTTCTTTATCTAACCAAATTTCAGCATATGCTTTCGTTTGAGGTAATAAAAAGTTTGAAATTTCTTGAGCTAAAGAATAACATTGCTGATGTATTAAAGACTGTTTAGGATTAGATGTGCAAAGAACATTTCTATTTACATCGTTAGCTGTCCCTAAGGAATCTAGTTCAATTTCATGTAACATTTTATGAGCATTTTTTAGATGTTTCTTTAAAATACCATGAAATTGAAAAGTTTGACGATTTGTTAATCTAATCGTACCATATAACGTTTTTTTGCTAGCAAAAAAATCAATTTTAGACCATTTTTTAGCAGAAATCACTCCCCCAGGTAAGCGACAACGAAGCATCATTGCGTAACGAGGTTCTAATTTTTGCATATTACGTTCTTTTCTTAAATCACGATCATCTTGTTGATACATGCCATGAAAACGAATAAGAGAAAAATTATCTCCAGTAAAGCCATTAGTAATATTGTTTTTTAAATCCTCAGAGATAGTTCCTCGAAGATAATTGCTATTTTTCTTAATATATTCTTCTGGAGTACACTGTTTTGATAATTGTTTAATTGTTTTCATCAATACACATCTCTTTGATAACGTTTATTTATTCTTAAATAATCTAAAAATTCATTAGATTTTTCTAAATCCATATTACCATTTTTCTGAAATATATTTAATAATGTATTTTCTACATCTTTAGCCATATAAGAAGCATCACCACAAATATATAAATAAGCACCACTTTTTATCCATTCCCATATTTCTCGACTATTTTCTTTCATCTTATCTTGTACGTATATTTTATTTTTTTGATCTCGTGACCATGCTAAACTCATTTTATTTAAAACTCCATTTTTTAAGTACCTTTGCCATTCTATTTGATATAAAAAATCTTCAGTAAAATTAGGATTTCCAAAAAAAATCCAATTTTTACCTGTTGAGCAATCGTTATCTCTATGTTGCATA
The DNA here is from genome assembly GCF_003096055.1 of Buchnera aphidicola (Melanaphis sacchari). Lineage (NCBI taxonomy): Bacteria > Pseudomonadati > Pseudomonadota > Gammaproteobacteria > Enterobacterales > Erwiniaceae > Buchnera > Buchnera aphidicola. The sequence continues at coordinate 168,946 of NZ_CP029161.1, read as the reverse complement.
AACGCTCGAAATGGAGCAATTCCTGTTCCTGATCCAATCATAATAATTGACGCACTTTTATCTTTAGGCAATCTAAAATTATTATTTTTTTTAACAAAAATTTTTAATGAATCATCAATTTTTAAATAATGCGATAAATAACCAGAAGCCCCTCCTAAATATAAAAAATTATCAATAAACTTTTTTATAATTCCTACGGTAATATGAACTTCGTAAAATATTTCAGATTGTGATGAAGCAATAGAATATAATCTTGGAGTTAAAGGTCTCAAAATACTAAGTAATTCCTCACAAGATAAATCTTTAGGAAAATCATATATCATTTGAACCAAAGGAATATTTTTTACATAATTTTTTAATTTATTAGGATCTAATATCATCTTTTCTAAGAATTTATTTTTTGTAATATTACTATATTTTTTCACAATATCTTTAGTATTAGTAGTAATATCAAAATGTTTTTTTAAAACATCAAAAATGGTAATCAAAGAATGATTAAATGTTACTTTATTATCCATTTTTATGGACAACGATTTTAATAATCTCTCTATTAATTCATCACTATTTTGATACCATACTCCAATAGCATCGCCAGGTTCATAATAAAAATTTTTTTCTTTTATATCTAATTCAATATGACGAATATCTTTAATAGAATTACGACCAGTAATTTTTTGATTGACAGACAGAATGGCAAGAACAGGATTATTTTTTGTATATATATTTGACTTTTCTTGAGCATTTTTGTGAGAAAAATTAATTGAAGTAGATAAATTTTTTTGGTTTTTATTTAAAGATATCAGTAATTCTTTAGACCATATAAGGTATTTTTTTTCATATTCAATATCGGCATCTATTCTTTTTAATAAACGTTTGGCTCCTAATGCTTCTAATCTTTTATCAAAATCTTTTGCTGCTTGACAAAATAAATTATAAGATACATCACCTAATCCAAATACACTATAATATAAATTATTTAATTTAGGAGATTTTTTTGACATAACAAATCTATATAACGATAACGCTTCTTCTGGAGGTTCGCCTTCACCATGAGTAGAAACAATTAATATTAAAAATCTTTCATGATTAATTTTTTTAAAATTATAATCAGATGCGTTTTTTAAAACAGTTTTTTTATCATTAATATTTAAATACTTACTAAGACGTTCGGAAAGTAATTTAGCGTTGCCCGTTTGAGAAGCAGAAATAATAGTAATTGATTTTTTTGAATTTTCTTGAAGATCAAACAAATTATTTTTTTTTTTCAATAAAGTAGATTTTTGATTAGATAGATTCCAAAAATATCCTGAAAGCCAAGCGCATTGAATATCAGAACAATTTTTTTCAATTGTCTTTAAAATATCTACTTTCTCTGAATCAAAAGGAAATTCAAAATTAAATGAATTTTTATTTTTCATTATGCTTAATATCCAAATTATATTATTAAATAACTAAATTAGTATAATTTACAGAAATTATAAATTTTTAGCTACTATAAAAATTTAAATATTAAATAAAGATTTTTATCTTTTTAAATAACGCTAATATCTTTTTTTGATAGATAAAATTTCTTAAAAATAAAAAAATTAAATTAAAAATAACCTAAAAAATATTTTTTATATTAAAAAATTATTAACTAAATTTAAAAAAATTAAAAATATTAAGAATCTAAAACACTTAACAATACTTTTATATAAAATATAAATTATTAAAAAACTTAAATTTTTTCCTCTCTGAAAATTTAATTTTTGTAGTTAAAAAAATATAAATTTTTATTAACTATTAAGTTCTAAATCAATCATCAAATATATTATTTTTAAAATTCATTAAAAAGTAATATTAAATGTGGTAAAATTTTTTGTTATTATTAATAATGTCCATAAAAAATAATATTATTAATAATGTTAATTATTAAAATATTTGTAAAACTTAAAAAAATAAAATTTTTATTATGAATATTTTAAATTTTATTATCTAATAAAATACATTACTAATTTAGTAATTATTTAGGCTACACTTAATATCATATAAATATAATTTTCTTTATAAAATATTAACAATTATATTTTTAAAAAATATTTAATTAAATAAATTATTATTAAAAAATACAAATAAAACGTGACGAATAAATTGAAATAAAAATGAAAAAAATACTAATTATTTTATGTAGTAGTATGCTATTTTTTTATAATGCACAAGCAAATAATTTTTCTAATAATAAAGAATACGAAACCATAAATAAGAACATCTCTAATCATCCTAAATTAGAAGAATTTTTTTCCTTTTTTTGCCCATATTGTTATGAATTTGAAAAAATACATTATATTAAAAATTTAATAAAAAATATATATATACTACATTTAAAAAAATACAGTTATCATATTAACTTTTCAGGAGATAAATTTGGAGAAGAATTAACAAAATCTTGGATAATGGCGCAACAAATGAAGATAGAAGAAAAAATCTTAATGCCAATTTTTGAAGGAATTCATAAAAGTCATACAATAAAAAATATTAATGATATTAAAAAAATATTTTTAGAAAAATCTAAAATTAGCGAAAATCAATATAATAAATTTTTAAATAGTTTTTCAATTCAAATACTAACAAATAAAAACAATAATAAAATTAAAAAAATGAATATAAATCGCATTCCTGTGATATTAATAAATAATAAATATTTAATTGATTACTATAAATTAGAATTTTATTTTAAAAAAGAATTTTCTAAAAATTTTTTAAAATTAATTTACTTTTTACTATTAAAAGATAAAAATTGATCTTAAAAATTAAAAATTTATATACTTAAATATTAATTTGTATATTTAGATACTATTTTTTAGTATCTATTTAAAATAATAGTTTTAAAAAAATTAAGTTACTCTATTAAACTCATTAAATTTCTATTAAAAATAAAATGTATTTTATTAAAAAAAACCCCACCATTATAATAGATGGAAATTTGTATCTTTATCGTTCATATTTTACATTCCAAAAACTCAACACCAAAGAAGAAAATTCATTTGGAGCGATATATGGAATGTTAAAAATGATAGAAAATATCTTAAAAAAATATCCTAATACTGAAAAAATAATTGTTATATTTGATTCATCTAAAAAAACTTCTAGAAATAAAATATTCAAAGAATATAAAAATAACAGATTACCTATGCCTCCAAGTCTTCACGTACAAATTTTACCTCTTTTTAAAATACTCAAAACTATTGGGATTAAAACTTTGAATACTCCAGGTATAGAAGCAGATGATCTTATTGGCAGTTTTGCTCATAAACTAGAAAAAGAAGGAGAAAAAGTCTTAATTATTAGTCATGATAAAGACATGTTACAACTTGTAACAAATAATATTCACATATTTCATACAGGTAAATCTATGATAATTGATGCAAAAAAAATAAAGGAAGAATATGGTATTCAACCAAAAGAATTTATTGACTTGTTAGCACTTATGGGAGATGTTTCTGATAATATTCCGGGAATTCCAAAAATTGGAATTAAAACTGCCTTATTTTTGCTGAAAAAATTTTCTAATATTAAGAACATTTATAATAATATTGAAAAAATAAAGTTTCTAACTTTTAGAAATTCAAAAAATGTAGAAATTCAATTAAAAAAATATAAAAAAATAGCTTTTCTTTCCTATAAACTGGCTAAAATACAATTAAATCTTCCTATTTCTATAAATTCTTCGGAAATAAAATTAGAAAAACTGTATTTTTCAAAAAAATTATCTGATTTTATCAAAAAATATGAAATTAAAAAAAAATATTTTTAAAAAAACTTCTTTTAATACTAATTAAAAATTGGGTATTTACTCACAATATTGATTATACCAATTATCTAAAGTTAATCGAAGTTTTTGAACACCGATTTTTTTTAACGATGAAAATAATATAACACGGTTAATATTAGAAAATTGTTTGACTTTTTTACACACTGAGTTAAATTGAATTTTTTGCTTAGATGTTGTAAGCTTATCGCATTTGGTAAGTAATAATAAAATTGGAATTTTTAAATTAATTGAAATGTTAATTATATCATAGTCAAAAACTTTCAAGGGATGTCTGATATCCATAAGTAAAACTAAAGCTTTTAAGTTTTTTCTTTTCTCTAAATAATTAAATAATATTTTTTCCCATTTTAATTTTATTGATATTGGAGCTTGAGAATACCCATATCCTGGTAAATCCACAATTCTAAAATCAGAAGTTATCTTAAAAAAATTAATTAATTGAGTACGACCGGGCATTTTACTAAAACGCGCTATTTTTTTTTGATTAGTCAATGCATTAATAGCGCTGGACTTCCCTGAATTAGAATATCCAATAAATGCAACTTCAATGCCATATGACATTTTTATGTCAGATATTTTAGATACACTCTTCAAAAAAAATGTTTTTTTATAGTTCAAAACTATCAAAATTTTACCTTAATTTATATCAATAAAAAAATTTTAGAATATTAATTTATTCAAAATAATAAATTTTATTATACTTTTTATTATACCATAAAAGTATTTTTATTGTAGTATACGCAATACATAGAAAATAAAAAATTTTTTAAAATAAAATTTTCAAGGAAATAAAATGCATCAAAAAATAAGAAACATTGCGATTATAGCGCACGTCGATCACGGAAAAACTACATTGCTTGACCAATTATTGCAACAATCAGGTACTTTTAAAAAACACGAAGAAAAAAAAGAACGGATTATGGATTCTAATGATTTAGAAAAAGAACGAGGAATTACAATATTATCTAAAAATACTTCTATTCAATGGAATAAATATAAAATTAATATAGTTGATACCCCGGGTCATTCTGATTTTGGAGGTGAAGTAGAAAGAGTAATGTCGATGGTAGATTCGGTGCTATTAGTAGTAGATGCATCAGATGGACCTATGCCTCAAACAAGATTTGTAACGCAAAAAGCATTTAAATATGGTTTAAATCCTATTGTAGTAATTAATAAAATTGACCGATCAAATGCACGACCTAATTGGGTTGTAGATCAAATATTTGACTTGTTTATTAATCTTGATGCTAATGAAACGCAACTTGATTTTCCTGTTATATATACTTCTGCAATTCTAGGGAAATCTGGAATAAATTATTTTGACATGAAAAATAATATGGTTCCACTATATGAAGCTATTATTAAATACGTTCCAGCACCTGAAGTAAATCCTGAAAAAAAATTTCAAATGCAGATTTCACAACTTGATTATAGTAATTATTTAGGTTCGATAGGAATAGGTCGAATTAAACAAGGTTGTGTTAAACCTAACGATACAGTAACGATTATAGATTCTAAAGGTAATTATAGAAATGGAAAAATTAATAAAGTATTGAATTATTTCGGTTTAAAACGATTAGAAATAGAAAAAGGAATAGCTGGCGACATAATAGCAATTACAGGACTTGACGTATTAAATATATCTGAAACCATTTGTCATCCAGATCATTTAGAACCTTTACCTGTATTAAATATAGATAAACCAACAATAAATATGTTTTTCTCAGTCAATACTTCCCCGTTTGCAGGAAAAGAAGGTAAATATATTACATCGCGTCAGATATTAGAAAGACTGAAAAAAGAAACTATGAATAATATAGCATTAGAAGTAAAACAAACACAAGACACAAATACGTTTTCTGTTTCTGGGAGAGGAGAATTACACTTATCTATATTAATAGAAAACATGCGCCGTGAAGGATTTGAATTACAAGTATCTCGACCTAAAATAATTTTTCGAGAAATTAATGGTATCAAAAAAGAACCATTTGAAACTCTTATTTTAGATATTGAAGAAAAACACCAAGGTAAGATTATGCAATTTTTAGGAGAAAGAAAAGGTGAACTAAAAAATATGATTGTAGATAAAAATAAAAGAGTTCGACTTGAATATATCATATCTACTAGAGCATTAATTGGTTTTCGAATAGAGTTTATGAGCATTACTTCGGGAACAGGAATTTGTCATTCAACATTTATGAATTATAAAAAATGTCAAAATAATGAGATCGGACAAAGAAAAAATGGAGTTTTAATATCAAATAGCACAGGAACGACAGTTGGTTTTGCGCTTTTTAATTTACAAGAAAGAGGAAAATTATTTTTAGGACATGGAATGCAGGTTTACGAAGGACAGATCATTGGATTACATAATCGCTCTAATGACTTAACTGTTAATTGCTTAACGGGGAAAAAGCTTACTAATATGAGAGCTTCAGGAACGGACGAAGCAATAGTTCTAACAAAATTTAAAAAATTTACGTTAGAAGAAGCATTATCTTTTATTAACGATGACGAATTAGTAGAAATAACACCTAAATCAATACGTTTAAGAAAACGTTATTTAAAAGAAAATGAACGAAAAAAAGATAATAGAAGTAAAAAAAAAGTACTTAATTAAAAATATTTTCATACATATATTAATTATATAATTCTATTTGAGCAATAGAATTATATAAATAATTTAAAAAATAAAAATTTTTAATAAAATTATTAATGGAAATAATTTTTAAAAATTAATTTTTTAATAGCTGATTAATTAAAGAATTATATTTTTTTTGTTGACGAAATAAACATAAATGCTCTGAAATGATAATTGTTTTTAAATCATTTATAGCTTTTTGAAAATCGTCATTAATAATTAAATAATCATAATCCTCGTAATGATTCATTTCATCCACAGCTTTTTCCATTCTTTTTGAAATTACTATATCGCTATCCTGTCCTCTTTTTTGAAGTCTTTTATATAAAACATCTTTAGAAGGAGGTAATAAAAAAATACTTTTTGATTTTGGCATTTTATACCGAATCTGATTAGCGCCTTGCCAGTCAATATCAAGAAAAACATCAATACCAGAGTACAACATATCTTCAATAAATTTTCGTGAAGTTCCATAATAATTATTAAAAACTTTAGCGTATTCTAAAAAAGACTCTTGCTTAATCATTACTAAAAATTGTTTTTTAGAAATAAAATAATAATGTTTTCCATGAGATTCACCAGGTCTCATTAATCTAGTTGTATGAGATATAGATACTTGAATATTACATAAACACTGTGTTTTTAACAATCCTTCAATTAAACTGGATTTTCCTGTTCCACTTGGAGCTGAAATAATAAAAAGAATACCTTGAGACATGATATTTTAAAATTCTTGTTTAAATTTTATAAAAATAATTTTTTTATATTGTATAAAAAATAAAATATGCTAACTTTTTATTAAAAAAATGCTTTTAACACCATGAATTCTAAATATATTTTCAATATTTATAGTTTTTTTTAAAACAACCTGTATTAAAAATTTTTTTGATTTAATAGAAACCGCTGCTAATAAAAAACCCACTCTATACCATTGTTCTCCAACCTGAGCTTCAATAGTTTGACCAACACGTGGAAAAATATCAGATTGACCAATTAAAGTATATAATGAATTTTTATTTAAATTTTTATAAAAAACTTTTGCTATTATTTCTTGTCCATAATAACATCCTTTTTCTAAACTAATAGCCTGAAGTTGATCTAAATTGAGAGATTGTGGTAAAAATTTTTGAGAAACTTCTTTATCAATAATGGGAAAACCAGCTTCTATATCTAATAGTGACCATTGATTACTATCAGTTAATACAACTTTTTCATCTATTTGATTTCTAAAAGATAAAAAATCTTTTAAATCCAAAATCAATAAAAATCTTTCATAAGGTTTGGAGAAACAAAGTATATTTCCGACATTCATAGATAAAATTGAAGAATTTTTATCCAATGCATCTAAAAAATATTTTAATAAAAAAAAACGAGCGTCAGTACCAAATAATCCTAATAAAAAAATATTACTTAATTCTTTTATTTCTATGTCAAAAAAAATAGCATATTTTTTTAATTCAAGCACTTGTTTTTTAACAATACTTCGACGCGTAATATACGCGTATCCATCTTTATAATGAAATAAAAGCATAGTAGCCCATACTTTTCCATCTATATTGCAATGAGCACATAGTTTATGATGGTTTTTTTGAAGTAAGTTTATATCAATTGTCAATTGATTTTGAAGATGTTTTTTGCTATCTATTCCCCGTACATAAACAAAAGCCCATTTTTCTAAAGAAATTAATGTTAAAGACGAATCAGATAAAGAGTAAGAGTATTGTTTTTGAAATTTAAATAAATTCATTAATTTTCCTAAAAATTAAGAAATACATATAATTTTTTGTTATCTAAATAAAATCACCTTGCAATATAATTGCATAGTTAATTTGACAAAAAATGATAACATTAAAAAATGATAACATTAAAAAATAATAAAGTTAAAAAAATAAAAAATGATAGATATAAATATAATTGTAAAAAAAATAAAAAAAATAGTACAAAGAAAAAATAATTTAAAGAGGTATCTTTGACTATGATGCAAAAAAATTACGCATCTCTGAAATTGATTTATTGTTGTCATCACGCGAAATATTGAATATCAAAAAATCTATATATAAATTTAATAAAGAAAAAAATTTATTAAATAATGTAGTTGAAAAATTTGATCAAATTGAAAACGTAATTCAAGAAATAAATATTTTTTTAGAATTAGCTATAGAAACTAAAGATTTTAAAACATTTCAATATATTTTTAAAGAAATTAAAAAAATAGAAGAACAAATAAAAAAACTTGAATTTTATCGAATGTTTTCAAGAAAATACGATAATTGTAATTGTTATATTGATATACAATCTGGTTCAGGAGGAACAGAAGCCCAAGACTGGGCATATATGCTTTTTAAAATGTATTTAAAATGGATAGATAAAAAGAAATTTAAAAAAGAAATTATTGAGCAATCTATGGGCGAAATAGTTGGTATAAAATCTTGTACTATTAAAGTATTCGGAGAATATGCTTTTGGATGGTTAAGGACAGAAACAGGAATTCATCGTTTAATTCGAAAAAGCCCTTTTGATACAGGTAAAAGACGACATACTTCATTTAGCTCAATCTTTATATATCCTGATATAGAAAATGAAATCAGTATTAAAATTTGTTCATCTGATCTTAGAATAGATGTATATAAATCTTCTGGAGCGGGAGGACAGCATGTAAATAAAACGGAATCTGCTGTTCGTATCACACATTTACCCACAGGTACTGTAACTCAGTGCCAAAGTAATCGTTCTCAACACAAAAATAAAGAAGAAGCTATGAAACAAATGAAATCAAAATTATATGAAATAAAATTAAGAAAGAAAAAAGAAAAAGAAAAAAATATAGAAAATAGCAAACTAAATATAAGCTGGGGTAATCAAATTCGCTCCTATATATTAGACCAATCAGTAATTAAAGATCTTCGAACAGGTATAGAAAAATATAATATACAATCTGTATTAAATGGCGAATTAGACGATTTTATTAAAACAAGTTTAATAATGGGATTATAAAATATAATGTTTAAAAAAAATATAGATAATAATACTATTGATAGATTAACTAATGAAAAAGAAATTAGAAAACAAAAACTTATTGACATGAAAAAAAATGGGTTTTCTTTTCCAAATGATTTCAAAAAAAACACTGATTCTAAAAAAATTTATTGTATTTACGAAAAAAAAACAATTGATGAATTAAAAAAAATGAATATAAAAGTATCTCTTGCTGGTCGTATGATACAAAGAAGAATTATGGGAAAAGCATCTTTTTTTATGTTACAGGACATAGAAGGAAAAATTCAAGTCTATGTAAAAGAAAATGAGATTACTCCTGAATTTTATAATAATTTTTTTAAAAAATGGGATATTGGTGATATCTTAGCAGTAATAGGTATACTATTTAAGACAAAAACAGGAGAATTATCTATCCACGCAAAAAAGTTAGAAATACTGACTAAATCCTTAAGACCGCTTCCAGATAAATTTCATGGATTATCTAACCAAGAAATGCGTTATAGACAACGTTATTTAGACTTAATTAGCAATAAAAAATCATATAATACTTTTAAACATCGTTTTAATATTATTCATGCAATACGAACATTTATGATAAAAAATAAATTTTTAGAAGTAGAAACTCCCATGCTACATAGTATTCCTGGAGGCGCCAATGCTCAACCTTTCATCACGCATCATAACGAAATAAAAAAGTCCATGTACTTGAGAATAGCCCCAGAATTATATTTAAAACAATTAATTATTGGTGGATTTGAACGCATTTTTGAATTAAATAGAAATTTTAGAAACGAAGGTGTGTCTACAAAACATAATCCAGAATTTACCATGATGGAAGCATATATTGCTTATTCAAATTATCAAGATATGATGAAGTTCACAGAAAATTTATTAAAAAATATTATTCAAAGCTTATCTTTAAACCAAAAAATAAAATATAAAGAAAGTTATTTAAATTTTAGTGTTCCATTTTTTAAATTTACAATGAAGGAAGCTATTCTTAAATATAATTCAAATATTCGTCTTTCTGATTTAAAAGATATAAAAAAAATAAAAAATATAGCATGTTCTCTCGGTATAAAAATAGAAAAAAACTGGAAAATTGGTCATATAGAAAATGAAATTTTTGAAAAAACAGTAGAAAAAAGATTAATTCAACCTACATTTATTACTGAATACCCAGTAGAAGTCTCTCAGCTAGCTAGAAGAAATGATTATGATCATAATATTACTGATAGATTTGAATTATTTATTGCAGGATGTGAAATTGGAAATGGATTTTCAGAATTAAATGATGCAGAAGATCAAAAAGAAAGATTTCTAAAACAAATAGAAAAAACAGAAAAGAAAAAAAATAAAGAAATATTTTATGATAAAGATTATATAGAAGCATTAAAATATGGATTACCTCCTACTTCAGGTTTAGGAATTGGAATCGATCGGCTAGTAATGATACTAACAAATCAAAAAAGTATTCGAGATGTCATTTTATTTCCAACACTCCGTCCATTTAATTAAATAATTTATATATTGTAATAAAAAAATTTACTCATAAAGTAATAAATATTCAAACGAGAAAAAATATGCCTCAATTAATTGATAAAGCACAAAATAATCTTAATATTAAAAATATTCAATTATTAACAAAAAAATATCAATCTCCATTTTGGATTTATGACGCTGATATAATTTGTCAAAAAATAAAATTATTAAAAGAATTTGATATTATTAGGTTTGCTCAAAAAGCTTGCTCTAATATTCACATCTTGCGTTTAATGAAAAAAAATAATTTAAAAATAGATGCTGTTTCATGCGGAGAAATAGAACGCGCTTTAGTATCAGGATTTCAAAAAAATACAAATGAAATTGTTTTTACTGCAGATCTTTTTGATGAAGAAACATTATCAAAAGTAGTTGACTGTCAAATTCCTGTCAATGCCGGATCTTTAGATATGTTAGAACAATTGGGTCAAATATCGCCAGGTCATCATGTTTGGTTACGAATTAATCCAGGTTTTGGATATGGACACAGTAAAAAAACTAATACTGGAGGAGAAAATAGTAAACATGGTATTTGGAATCCTAATTTAGCAATTCCAATTATTAAAAAATATAAATTGAAATTAATAGGTCTGCACATGCATATCGGTTCAGGTGTAAACTATGAACATTTAAAAAAAGTTTGCACAGCAATGATTGAAAATGTACTGAAAATAAATGAAAAAATATCATTTATCTCTGCAGGTGGTGGTTTGCCTATACCATACAAATTTTGTGAACAACCTATAAATGTAAAAAAATATTTTATTTTATGGAATCACGCTAGGAATAAAATATCCAATTTCTTAAATGTTCCAATCAAATTAGAAATTGAACCTGGAAGATTTTTAGTAGCTGAATCTGGTATGCTTATTACTCAGGTCAGAGCAATTAAAAAAATGGGAGAAAAAAATTTTGTTCTAATTGATGCTGGTTTTAATGATTTAATGAGACCTACTATGTATGGAAGCTATCATTATATATCTGTAATTCCTTTTGATAATAGATACATAAATGAAAAAGAAAAAATAGATACAATTGTAGGAGGTCCGCTATGTGAATCAGGAGATATATTTACACAAAAAGAAGGGGGGACTATAGAAACTAGACAACTACCACTTTTAAAAATAGGAGATTATTTAATTTTTCACGATACAGGAGCTTACGGAGCTTCTATGTCTTCTAATTATAATACACGACCTCTTATTCCGGAAATATTATTAGAAAAAGATAGTTTTCGAATCATTCGGAGACGACAAACAATTAATGAAATATTAAATTTAGAAATATAAAAAATGTTTAAATTTAAAATTTATAAACTATATATTTTAAGAGGATAAAACGTGTATATTTATTTTCCGAAACTAAATCCTATTATTTTTTCTATTGGACCATTTAAAGCTTATTGGTATGGTTTTATGTATCTAATAGGTTTTATTTTTTCAATATGGTACGGAAAAAAAAAAATACATATAAAATTAAAGTAGAGAAATTATTGTATATAGTTTTTATTAGTTCGTGTATTGGCGGTCGAATAGGATATATAATTTTTTATAATCTATCATATTTTTCTCAAAATATATTACATGCATTATATGTTTGGAATGGAGGAATGTCATTTCACGGAGGATTAATAGGCGCAATAATAGCTATGTATTATTTTTCTTTAAAATATCGAATTAATATATTATATATATCTGATTTTATAGTGCCGTCAGTCCCTTTTGGATTGGGAGTAGGCAGATTAGGTAATTTTATTAATGGCGAATTATGGGGGCGTATCACCATAAAATTTCCCTATGCTTTTATTTTTCCTCATACCTATCAAGAAGATTTAAAAGTAGTATCTAAATACCCCCAATTAAAATCAATTATAGATCAGTATGGAGCTTTACCTCGACATCCATCTCAATTATACGAATTTTTTCTAGAAGGCGTTTTTTTATTTTTTATAATTCATATATTTAACAGAAAAAAAAGACCTACTGGGAGTACTAGCGGTTTTTTTCTTTTAAGCTATGGAATATTAAGAATATTTGTTGAATTTTTTCGTGAACCAGATCCTCAAATTGGGTTGATAGGAAAAATGATTACTATGGGTCAAATAATATCTATACCAATGGTTTTTTTTGGACTAGTTATTATGTTTAAATCAATGTACAAAAAATAATTATATTTTGAGAATTTATGAAACAATATTTGCACTTAATTAAAAAAATTATTAACAATGGAAATCTAAAAAAAGACCGTACAGGAACAGGAACTTTATCTATTTTTGGTCATAATATAAAATGTGACTTAAAAAAAGGGTTTCCATTAATTACGACAAAAAAATGTCATGTACCATCTATTATACATGAATTGCTATGGTTCTTAAATGGAGACACTAATATTAAATATCTTAATGAAAATAAAGTATCTATTTGGAATAATTGGGCTGATAAATCAGGTAATTTAGGACCAATTTATGGAGCACAGTGGAGAAGTTGGAAGGCATCAAGTGGAAAAAAAATTGATCAAATAAAAAATATATTAAAAGAAATCCAAGAAAATCCAGATTCTCGAAGAATAATAGTATCAACTTGGAATGTCGCGGAAATACCAAAAATGTCTCTACCTCCTTGTCATATATTATTTCAATTTTATGTATTTAAGAAAACATTAAGTTGTCAAATATATCAACGTTCTTGTGATGTATTTCTTGGTTTACCTTTTAATCTTGCTAGTTATGCTACTTTAATTCATATGATAGCGCAACAATGTAATCTAGTAGTGGGAGAATTACTATGGACAGGAGGAGATGTTCACCTATACCAAAACCACATTAAATTAGCTAAAAAACAAATTCTTCGAATACCAAGAAAATTACCAAGATTAATTCTTTTAAAAAAGCCTAAATCTTTATTTAAATATTCTTTTGAAGATTTTAAAATTATTGGATATACACCTTATCCAACGATAAAAGGAGCAATATCTGTATAATTTTTGTCACTTAAATTCAAACTTTATCAACTATAACTATTTTATTTGGACGAATGTATTATAATGAAATATGTATATATTAAAACTTGGGGCTGTCAAATGAATGAATACGATTCATCTATGATAGCTATGTTTTTAAAAAAAGAAAAAAAATATTCAATAACTGAAAAAGCTGAAAACGCTGATATTTTAATTCTCAATACATGCTCTATTAGAGAAAAAGCTCAAGAAAAAGTTTTTCATCAACTAGGAAGATGGAAAAAACTAAAAAATAAAAATTCCGATATCATTATTAGTGTAGGAGGTTGTGTTGCAACACAAGAAGGTAAAGAAATTTTTAAACGAGCTAATTATGTAGATATTATATTTGGAACTCAAACTGTACATAAATTACCGTACATGATTGAAGAAGTTCAAAAAAAACGTAAATCAATGATTGACATTAGTTTTCCTAATTTAGAAAAATTTAATCATTCACTACAACCAAAAGTAAGTGGACACACAGCGTTTGTTTCTATAATGGAAGGTTGTAATAAATATTGTTCATTTTGCGTTGTGCCATATACAAGAGGACATGAAATCAGTCGACCATCTGATGATATTTTACTTGAAATATCAATTTTAGCTGAAAAAGGTATTAGAGAAGTTAACTTACTAGGACAAAATGTCAATGCATATGAAACGCGTGCTTTTAATGGAAAAACTTGTTATTTTTCTGATTTATTAAGATTGGTTTCTGAAATAGATGGAATTGATAGAATCAGATTTACCACAAGCAATCCACTCGAGTTTACTGATGATATTATCGATGTATATCGAGACACTAAAAAATTAGTTAGTTTTTTGCATCTTCCCGTACAAAGCGGATCAAATAGAATTTTGAGATTAATGAAACGATCGTATACAATACAAGATTATGAAAACATAGTCAAAAAAATTAAATTAGCTCGTCCAAATATACAAATTAGTTCTGATTTTATTGTCGGTTTTCCTGGGGAATCTGAAAAAAACTTTTTAGAAACTATAAATTTCATAAAAAAAATTAATTTTGATATGAGTTTTAGCTTCATATACTCTAGCCGACCTGGTACACCAGCTGCAGAAATGAAAGATAATACTAGTTTAAGCGAGAAAAAAAAGCGATTGTATATACTACAAAATTGTATAAATAAACAAACAATGTCATGGAGTAGAAAAATGCTAGGAACGATACAATCTGTATTAGTAGAAGGTGTGTCTAAAAAAAATATTATGGAATTATATGGTCGCACTGAAAATAATAGAATTGTAACTTTTCAAGGATCACCAAAAATAATTGGAAAGTTTGTAAATCTCGAGATTAATAAAGTACATACTCATTCTTTAAAAGGTAAATTATTATTAAAATAAAAGAAAATGTTATTTTAAATATACAAATTAATTGCAAAAATATTCAAAATATACCTAAAAAATCAGACTTTAAAAAATGGATAAAAAAAATTTTATATAAAAAAAAAATATTTATGTAATTACTATTCGTATAGTAAATATTATAGAAATCAAACAATTAAATATGCAATATAGAAAACAAAATAAACCTACAAATATTTTATCGTTTCCATTAAATTTCTTTTTGAAAAAAAATAAAAAAATCCTAGGAGATTTAGTACTATGCAAAAAAATAATAGAAAAAGAAGCGTTAAAATATAACAAACCATTAAATTCGTACTGGGCTCACATGATCATACATGGAACACTTCATCTTTTGGGATATGATCATAGAAATAATGAAGAAAAAAATATTATGGAAAGTATAGAAAATAAAATTATGTTATCTTTAGACTACGATGAACCATATATGTATTAACATTTTATAATTTTGATAAAAATTATTTTTACATATCAAATAACAAACATATTTTAAAAAAGAAAAAATTATAACACTATGAGTGAAAAAGATGTAGAAAACTCCGAAAAAATTAATAGAAAAGGATTTTTTTCTATTCTATTAAATCAAATTTTTCATGATGAACCAAAAAACAGAGAAGAACTATTATCATTAATTCGAGATTCAGAACAAAACGCACTAATTGATCAAGATACATGTGACATGCTGGAAGGAGTAATGCATATAGCAAAAAAAAGAATAAAAGATATTATGATTCCAAGAACACAAATGATTACATTAAAATTACACTATAATTTAGATAAATGTCTTGATATTATTCTTGAATCTGCACATTCTCGATTTCCTGTAATGAATAATGATAAAAATTATGTAGAAGGTTTTTTAATTGCAAAAGATTTACTTCCATTTATAAAAAATTCAAAGAATATATTTTGTATTAAAAAGATATTAAGACCTGCTGTTGTTGTTCCTGAAAGTAAATACGTAGATAGAATGTTAAAAGAATTCCGTTCAAAAAGAAATCACATGGCTATAGTCATAGATGAATTTGGAGTTGTTTCAGGATTAGTAACAATAGAAGATATCTTAGAATTAATTGTTGGAGAAATTCAAGATGAATATGATAATGAAGAAACAATTAATATCAGAAGATTAAAAAAATGTACATTTTCTATTCAAGCTCTTACAGAAATTAAAGAATTTAATCGCACGTTTAATACCAATTTTAGCGATAACGAAGTAGATACCGTTGGAGGGTTAGTAATGAAGGCATTCGGACATTTACCAAACTGCGGAGAAAATATTAATATCAATGGATATACGTTTAAAATTACTGCAGCAGATAGTCGTAAAGTTATACAAATAGATGTCATTGTTCCAGAAGAAAAATTAAAAATAGTAAACAAAAAAAAATAAAATATTTATTGAAATTTTTAAATAAATAATATTTTTCATATTTACTAAATATCTAAATGTAAAATTTTATTTTTAAATTTTTTAGAAGATTTTAATATATATTTAAAAATATTAAAAATTCTGAGATATAAAATTTAAAAATATCTTCTAGAAATACTTTACATTATTTTAATAATATAAAATTATAAAACATAATAAAATAAATTATTCATTAAATGATTTTAAAAAGATAAGTATTATTCATAATAGTTTTAATTAATCAAATTTTTATTAGAATAGTGTTTTTTTAAAAAAATTTTATAATAATTCGAGAATATAATGCAAAAAGAATATTTACCAAAAATAGTTGAATGCTATGCCCAAGAATATTGGAGAAAAAATAAAACTTTTGAAGTATCTGAAGATACTAAAAAAGAAAAATACTACTGTCTTCCGATGTTGCCATATCCTTCCGGAAAACTACATATGGGCCATGTCAGAAACTATACCATAAGCGATGTAATTTCAAGATATCAAAGAATGTTAGGAAAAAATGTTTTACAACCTATTGGCTGGGATGCTTTTGGATTGCCGGCAGAAGAAGCAGCAATTCAAAACAATACCGTTCCGTCTATTTGGACGCATCAAAATATTAAATATATGAAGAAACAACTTCAATCTTTAGGTTTTAGTTATGATTGGAGTAGAGAATTAACTACATGCAAACCAGAATATTATCGTTGGGAGCAATGGTTTTTCATAGAATTATATAAAAAAAATTTAGTTTATAAAAAAAATAGTTTAGTTAATTGGTGTCCATATGACAAAACTGTTTTAGCAAATGAACAAGTTATAAACGGTCTTTGTTGGAGATGTCAAAGCACGATAAAAATAAAAAAAATTCCACAATGGTTTATAAAAATTAGAAAATATGCAGAAAATTTGTATCAAGATTTAAAAAATTTAAAACATTGGCCTGAAAAAGTAAAAAATATGCAAAAAAATTGGATTGGCAGATCAAAAGGATTTGAAATTACTTTAAAAATCTTAGGATCTTCTGAAAAAATAAAAGTATTTACAAATAGATTAGATCTCATTATGGCAGCAACATATATTTGCATATCTTCTTCGCATAAATTATCTAATAATATATTAAAAAAAACAAAATTTTTAAAAAATTTTATCAATAACCAAAATTATAAAAATATTTCTCAAGAAGAGATAAAAAAAACAAAATTTAATGGTTTTAATACAAATATTTTCGCTATTCATCCCATTACAAAAAAAAAAATACCCATTTGGATATCTGATTTTATTACTCAAACATATGGAACTGATGCTGTTATTTCAACACCAGGGCATAATGAAAATGATTGGTATTTTGCTAAACAAAATAAATTAAAAATAAAGTACGTAATTAAAAAAGAGAATAATAAAAACATATCTGATTTTTTCATAACCGAAAAAGGGATATTATTTAATTCTGGATTATTTAATAATTTTGACTATCCAGAAAATGTTTTAGAAATAAAAAAGAAATTATCAGAAAAAAAAATAATAAAAAAGAAAATTATATATAGACTTCAAGATTGGTGTATATCGAGACAACGATATTGGGGCACTCCTATTCCCATGGCAATAAAAAAAAATGGAGAAACTATACCCATACCAGAAAATGAATTGCCAGTAACTCTTCCTGAAATAAAAAACTGTTTAAATTTATCATCTCAAAATTTTTTTAAATCGCATCTAAAATGGCTGAAAATAAAAATTCACAACGAAGATTTGATTAGAGAACAAGATACATTTGATACATTCATGGAATCTTCTTGGTATTATGCAAGATATACCTGCGCTCATTTTAATGATGGCATGATTGACCCTAAATCATCAAAATATTGGTTGCCTATCGATCAATATATTGGAGGTATAGAACATGCAACAATGCATTTAATATATTTTAGATTTTATCATAAATTGCTTAAAGAATTTAATCTAGTGCATTCTAATGAACCAGCAAAAAATCTAATCTGTCAAGGCATGGTACTATCACCCGCTTTTTATCAAATTGATCAAAAAAATAATCAACATAAATGGATTGAACCATCCTCTATTAAGACCAAAAAAGATTCTAATGGAAAAATTATTAAAGCTTACGATACCAATGGAAATCAAGTGACATATGCAGGAATGATAAAAATGTCTAAATCTAAAAAAAATGGTATTGAACCAGAATTAATGATTAATCGCTATGGAGCTGATACTATTCGTTTATTTGTAATGTTTGCAGCACCAATAGAATCATCGTTAGAATGGAATGAGTCTGGCGTAAAAGGAATTTATCGATTTTTAAAGAAATTTTGGAAATTAACATTTAACTATGTTGGAACAAAGCACAAATATAAAAATATAAATATTGACCTATTAGATACAAAACAAAAAGAAATTTATTGTTTATTACATTCTACTATAGCCAAAGTGTCTGATGATATTCATCGCAGAAAAACATTTAATACGGCTATTTCTAAAATTATGGAACTAGTAAATAAATTAACTAAATTAAGTCTAATTAGAGAAGAAGATAAATGCATTATGAGAATATCTTTAGTTGTCATTATTAAAATGCTTTATCCCTTCACACCACATTTTTGCTTTACACTTTGGGAGACATTAAATAATAATTGTAATATTGATCATGAAAAATGGCCGACTTTTGAAAAAAGATTTTTGCTAAAAGAATATAATATATACATCATTCAAATTAATGCTAAAACAATATGCACAATAAAAATTAAAAACAATTTAAATAAGAAAGAAATATTATCTTATGTCAAAGAAAACGAAATTGTGCAAAAAAAGATAAAAAATATAAAAGTAAATAAAACCATTTACATTCCTAAAAAAATAATTAATTTTATAACGTAGCAAATCAAATAATATAAAAAATAATATACCGATTAAAATGAATATTATATACCCAGAAAATCTTAAAAATAATTTAATGAACCAATTACATCATTGTTATGTACTTTTAGGAGAAGATGTTTTTTTATTAAATCAAAGTCAAGATATTATTTTAAAATATGCATATAAAAAAAATTTTTTAGAAAAAATTATAATTAAGATTAAAAAAAATACAGATTGGAATCAAGTTAATCAATTTTATAAAACAAAACATTTATTTTTTAATAAAAAAATATTAATAATTAACTTTTCAATAAAAAAATTAACTATATTTTTAATTCAAGAAATAAATAAAATATATTTTTCTAAAAAATTAGAAATTTTAATAATATTAAAATTTAATGAATTATCTAATACTCTCAAAAAAAATAAAAAATTAAAAATATTTGAATCAAAAAAAAATATTATATATTGTTTTACACCACGAAACTTAAATTTTGAAAATTGGATTAAATATGAAATAAAGGAAAAAAAGTTAAAAGTAACAGAAAATTCTTTTCATTTACTAAAAAAAAATTATGAAGGAAATACTTTATTTTTACATCAAACACTAAATATAATATCGTCAATATGGAAAAACGAAATAATAACAAGCAAAAAAATAAAAAAAATAATTAATCAATTTTCTATTTTTTCTCCTTCAATCTGGATTGATGCTATTTTTAGAAACGATCAAAAAAGAGCTCTTTATATATTAGATTCTTTATACAAAAAAAAATATAATCCTATAATTCTAATAAGATCTTTGCAAAAAGATTTGATAAAATTAATTAACATTAAGCGTGAAACAAAAATAAGCATAAATGAATCGCTAAAAAAAAATAATATTTGGACAAATCGCTCGAGTATTTTTATTAATGCCTTAAAATTCATCAATTTTAATAATCTTTTAAAAGTTATTCGTATTTTGTTAAAAATAGAAATTGATATTAAAAAAGAATATAATTACTCTGTATGGATGGAATTAAAAACAATTACTTTATTACTTTTTCTATAATATTTTCTAAAATTAATATGAAAAAAATATACGCAATATTTGGAGGTAATTTTGATCCAATTCATTATGGGCATATTTATTCCGCTGAAAATTTAGCTCAAGAAATTTTAATAACGAAAATAATACTATTACCAAATAAAAACCCACCTCATCGTTGTGAATCAAAAACACCTATCATAGATAGATTACAAATGATTAAACTTGCAACTATTAATAAAAAATTATTTGAAATAAGTCATTTAGAAACAAAGGGAGAAAAAATTTTTCATACTGTAGAAACATTAAAAAAAATAAGAATAAAAATTGGTTTTTTACAGCCTTTATGTTTTATAATAGGAGAAGATAATCTACGAAATTTTGATCAATGGAAAAATTGGAAAGAAATATTATTATATACACATTTACTGGTATGTCCTAGAATAAATAAAATTAAAATTAGTCCTGATTTAAAAAAATGGATTTTTTTACATTCTATTAATGATCCTAATTTTTTATACAAAAAGCCCTCAGGATATATTTTTTTTTCAAAAATTCCTATTTTTAATATTTCTTCAACTAAAATAAGAAACAATTATTACAAAGGAAAAAATGCATACGATTTAGTTCCTAAAGATGTAGAAAAATATATTTTATTAAAAAAATTATACAAAAAATATTAATCTATTTCATAAAAATAAACAAGCATTAAAAAATGAAAAAAAATAATATACTTGATTTAACCGGACTGAGATGTCCCGAACCTATTATGATCATTAGAAAAACATTTAGAAATATGAAGAAAAATGAAAAAATATTAATACTTACAGACGATCCAGCAACTAAAAGAGATATTCCAAATTTTTGTTATTTCATGAAACATGAATTGATAGAATCTTCTATTTATATAAAACCATATCGTTATTTGTTAAAAAAAAAATCTTTTCTTAAAAAAATTTAAATTAAAATTTTTTATAATAAATATCTTAAAATTTTTTAATATACACACATTAAGTGTGTATATTAATAAAAATATTAAATAAAATTTTTTAAATACTTATTAAAGATCAATTAGAAAATTTAGCATTCTTCTCAAGGGCTCTGCAGCACCCCATAATAATTGATCGCCAACAGTAAAAGCTGAAAGATATTTACTTCCAATATTTAATTTTCTCAAGCGACCTATTGGAATATTCAAAGTTCCTGTAACAGAAGATGGAGTTAATTTAAGTAATGTTGCTTCGATATCATTAGGTATTACTTTGACCCATTTATTATGATGAGAAATAATTTCTTCAATATTTTCTAAAGAAATATTTCTTTTTAATTTAATAGTAAAAACTTGACTATGACATCGAATAGAACTTATGCGAACACATATACCGTCAATTATTATTTGATGCGATTCTTTATCTAATCCTAGAATTTTATTTGTTTCTTTTTGTCCTTTCCATTCTTCACGAGTTTGACCATTTTCCATTTTTGCATCAATCCAGGGTATTACACTAGCAGCTAAGGGTACAGAAAAATTTTTTAATGGAAAATTTTTTTTATTAATACTTTCAGTAATTTTTTTATCTATATCTAGAATTGAAAATGATTGATTAGATAAATATTTAGATACAGAGTTATATAAAAAACCCATTTGCTTTAATAATTCCATAATATAATTAGCACCTGCTCCAGACGCTGCTTGATAAGTAGAAACAGAGATCCATTCTATTAATTTTTTCTCAAATAAACCCCCCAAAGCCATTAACATTAAACTAACTGTACAATTACCACCTACAAAAGTTTTAATACCCTTATTTAAAGAATTGTTTATTAAACTCGAGTTTACTGGATCTAATACAATCAAAGCATCTTTATTCATTCTTAAAGAAGAGGATGCATCTATCCAATATCCTGACCAACCATTTTGACGTAATTTAGAATAAGTTAATTCAGTATACATACTGCCTTGACAAGTTATGATAATATCCATTTCACTTAATAAATTAATATCATAAGCATTTTTTAAGTTTCTAAATATTACGTTATTAATAATGGGACCATCATTTCCTACTTGAGAAGTTGAAAAAAAAGTAGGAATAATTTTCGAAAAATCATTTTTAATTATCATTCTATTTATTAGAACAGAACCTACCATCCCACGCCAACCAATAAAACCAACAGATTTGATCATTTATAAATGCACGGATTTTTAAAACAAAATAATTTTTATTAATATCAATAAAAAATTAAATTAAAGTAAAAATTTTCCGTCTCCAAGTATTAAATATAAATATTATATATATTTTATAAAAATCAGTGCAATAAAAGTATAAAATTTTATTATATTAATAAATTAATAACGTAATTAAAAAAAAATTTTTATGTATATTAAAAAAATAATATTAAAATATCTATTTTATCAAAAAATTTTAAAAATTTTTTAAAAAAAGTATATTTATTGAAAAACTTTACATTTATAAAAGGACATAATAAATTAAAATGACTGAAATAATTTCTACAACTATATTATTAATTTTAATAATGGATCCATTAGGAAATCTTCCTATTTTTATGACCATTTTGAAAAATTTAAATGCAAAAAGAAGAAGAGTAATTGTCATACGAGAAATGATTATTGCTTTATTTGTTATGCTAATTTTTTTATTTCTTGGGGAAAAAATACTTAACATTCTTAATTTAAAAACTGAAACTGTTTCAATATCTGGAGGAATTATTTTATTTTTAATAGCAATTAAAATGATTTTTCCTTCAGAAGACAATAATGGAAAAACTTCTAACGAAGAACCCTTTTTAGTTCCGTTAGCTATTCCTTTAGTTGCAGGACCATCTTTATTAGCAACTTTAATGTTATTATCACATCAATATTCACAAAATATTAGCTATTTAGTCGGATCATTATTTATTGCTTGGTTTGTAACAATTATAATACTATTACTATCAAGTACATTTCTAAAAATATTTGGAGCTAAAGGAGTAAATGCGCTAGAACGGTTAATGGGTTTAATATTAATAATGCTATCTACACAAATGTTTCTCGATGGAGTCAGAGCATGGTTTTATAATTAAAAAAAAATACAATCTCTTTTTAAACATTATTTTTTAATAAAATATATACAAATACATGACCTGTTATTAAAAAAATAATAGCAGGTAAAATTTTTAAAAAAATAATTTAATTAATTATTTAATATATTCCTAGAATAATATAAATTTAAAAGGCATTACGATGAAAATAAAAAAAATGACTGAATTAAATATAACAGAAAAAAAAATCTTAATAAGAACTGATTTAAATGTACCTATTCAGAATGGAATTATACAATCTGATGCAAGGATAATCGCGGCTTTGCCAACAATTCAACTAGCACTTCAAAAAAAAGCCAAAGTAATTATTATGTCGCATTTAGGACGACCAAAAGAGGGATGTTATACAGAAAAATATTCATTATTACCAATAGTTGAATACTTACGAAAAAAATTAAAAAATATTAAAATTTATTTTTCTACAAAATATCCAGAAAAAATAAAAATTCACCCTGGAGAAATATTAGTTTTAGAAAATGTTCGCTTTAATATAGGAGAATTAAAAAACGATAGATTATTATCTAAAAAATATTCTAATTTATGTGATATATTTGTTATGGATGCGTTTGGGAGTGCTCACAGAAAGCAATCATCAACATATGGAGTTGGAAAATTTTCAAAAATTTCATGCGCCGGACCTCTTTTACTTTCAGAAATAAATACTCTGAAAAAAGCTTTAAAAAAACCAGAACGTCCTATGGTAGCAATTGTTGGAGGCGCTAAAGTATCAACTAAATTTAATGTTTTAAACACATTGTCTAAAATTGCAGATACTGTTATTGTTGGGGGGGGTATAGCAAATACTTTTTTAGCTATTGATCATAATGTTGGCAAATCGCTTCACGAAGAAAAATACATTAATCAAGCAAAAAAATTACGTGATAAACGAAATAATATTATTATACCTATTGATTCTAGAGTAGGTAAAAACTTTTCTCCTATAGAAAAAGATATAATTAAAATGCCCTTCGAAATTAAAAAAAATGAAGAAATTATGGATTTTGGTGATAAAACAATAAATAAAATTATCAAAATTATTAAAAAAGCAAAAACTATTATTTGGAATGGTCCTGTAGGTGTATTTGAATTTTCTAATTTTAGAAAAGGTACTGAAATAATTGCAAAACAAATTGCACAAAGCAATGCATTTTCAATAGCAGGAGGAGGAGATACATTATCTATTATTGATATGCTGTGTATAAAAGACAAAATATCCTATATTTCAACGGGAGGAGGGGCTTTTCTAGAATTCATAGAAGGAAAAAAACTACCTGCGATAAAAATGTTAGAAGAACGTTATTAAACGATTTAAATACTAAATTATATACTAGGAAAAAAATTGAATATTTTAAATTCTATTAAGCCTGGAGTTATAACAGGTGACGAATGTCAAATAATATTTGAATTAGCTAAGAAAAAAAAATTTGCAATACCAGCAGTAAACTGCATAGGCACTGATTCTATAAATGCTGTATTAGAAACAGCTGCTCGGGTTAAATCACCTGTTATTATACAGTTTTCTTTCGGAGGATCAGGATTTATTGCTGGCTACGAAAGCAGATTTAAAAGTAATTTAGATCAATCGGTTCAGGGAGCTATATCAGGAGCTAAACATGTTCATTCAATAGCAAAATACTATAATATTCCGGTGATATTACATACAGATCATTGTCCTCGAGAACATTTGCCCTGGATTGATAAATTATTAAAAAAAGGAAAACAACATTATCAAAAATATAGAAGACCTCTGTTTACATCTCATATGATTGATTTATCAAAAGAAAAACTTGAAGAAAATATTTCTATTTGCAAAAATTATTTAAAAAAAATCAAAGAAATACAAATGCTTTTAGAAATTGAACTTGGATGCACTGGTGGAGAAGAAGATGGTATAGATAATAGTAACATTAAAAAAGAATTACTCTATACAAAACCAGAAGATGTGAATTATGCTTATCAAAAACTTATTAAAATTAGTAAAAATATTAGCATCGCTGCTTCTTTTGGAAACGTTCATGGAGTGTATCAACCTGGTAATATTAAACTTGAACCTAATATTTTAAAAAATTCTCAAAAATATGTTAGCTTACAAAATAATCTAACTGATATGCCGCTCAATTTAGTGTTTCATGGAGGATCAGGATCAAATCTTCAAGAAATAAAAAAATCTATCAAGTACGGCGTGGTAAAGATGAACATAGATACTGATATACAATGGGCTACATGGAAGGGTGTTTTAAATTTTTATAAAAAAAATAAAAACTATCTACGTCACCAACTAGGAAATAAATATGGCGATGACAAACCTAATAAAAAATACTACGATCCACGATCGTGGATAAGAGCAGGTCAAGAATCAATGTCAAAAAGATTAGAAAAAACATTTAAAGAATTAAATGCTTTTAATATACTAAAATTTATTTAATAAAATTCAGAGCTTATTCCGGGGAATAAAAAAATAATATTCTCCGAATTGTTTAAAATTTATATTAATAAAATAGAGATAAAAATGGATCAATTAAACGTAGTAAAAGATATTAACCACGCAGGAAATTGGTTAATACGTAATCAAGAATTACTATTTAGCTATATTATTAATTTAACATCTGCAATAATTATTTTAATTTCAGGCATGTTTGCATCTAAAATAATATCTAATGGAGTTAATCAAATATTAATAACTCGTCATATTGATGCAACAATTGCTGGATTTTTATCTACTCTGATGCGATATATCATCATTACTTTCACATTAATTGCTTCACTAGGTAGGATTGGTGTACAAACAACATCAGTAATTGCAATATTGGGAGCTGCAGGAATGGCTATTGGATTAGCATTACAAGGTTCGTTATCTAATTTTGCAGCAGGTGTTTTATTAGTTACTTTAAGACCTTTAAAATCAGGAGAATATGTTAATTTAGGTAATGTAGCTGGAACTGTTCTAAATATTCATATTTTTTATACAACGTTACGTACTTTAGATGGAAAAATTGTAGTAGTACCTAATAATAAAATTATTTCTGGAAATATTATTAACTATTCTAGAGAATCAGCTCGTCGAAACGAATTTTCTATTAGCGTTTCATATGATTCAAATATTGATTTAGTAATAACAGTATTGAGAAAAGTTGTTGAAAATGAAAAAAGAGTTATAAAAGATAAGGACATAATTGTCGGATTAAAAGAATTAGGACCGTCATCGTTAAATTTTATTGTTCGATGTTGGAGCAATACTGATGAATTAAATGCAGTATATTGGGATTTAATGTCTCAATTTAAAAAAGAGTTAGATAAAAATAATATTAATATTCCTTATCCACAAGTTGATGTACATATTTATCAAAAAAATAAAAATTAGGCTCTCATGTTTTTTATTTATAAATCAAACCAAATTGATGTTCTTCTTTTAAAAATGTGTCACATTATCAAAAAAAAACCACTATCATGTATTTTTAAAAAAGAAGTGATTATTAATGATAATGAAATATTATTCCAATATTTAAATATATTTATTGCTAATAATATTGGAATTTCTGCTAATTTTCAATCAATTCATCCTAATAATTTTATCTGGTCTATATTTAAAAAAATTTATCCGGAAATAAAAAAAGAAAAAATATTTAAAAAATCAATTTTTCTTTGGAAAATTATGAAAATCATAGAAAAAAATGATTTTTTAAAAAATATTAGTAAAAAAGATGCAATAATAAAAAAATTTGAATTTTCGAGATTAGTCACTAATTTATTTGAAAAATATATTTTATACCGACCAAACTGGATTAATCAATGGGAAAAAAATGAAAATAATATATTAAATTTTAAAAAAAATGAACAATGGCAAATAAAAATATGGAAAAAAATAAAAGATGACGATCGAGAAAAAAATGAATTTAATTGGAATTTTTCTAATTTATTTTATAAATTTGAATCTTTATTTGATTTAATCAAAAAAAAATTACCAAAACGTTTGTTTATCATCTGTTCTTTATCTTTAAATCCATCGTATATGAAAATATTTAAAAAAATTAGTTTATATACTGATATACATTTTTTATATATCACTTCTTATGTAAAAGAAAATTGCGATTGTGATTTGACAAGAAAAAATTTTCTAAAAAATTCATTAAAAAATATATGGAAAAAATATGAAAAATATTATTCATTAAATATTACAAAATGCAAAAAAACAATAATTAAAAGTTATTTTAAAAAAAACAATATTAAAAATTTATTAAGTGATATCCAAAACAATATATTGTTTCTAAATAATAAAAAGGAAAACACAAGAAAAATTTTAAAAGAAAGAGACAATTCAATTACTATCAATGTTTGCTGTAGCAAAAAACAAGAAATTGAAATTTTATATAAAAATTTATTGAACTTTTTAAATGAAAATACACATATTCAAGTTAGCGATATTGTTGTAACTTCTTTTTCTTTAGAAAAGTATATTACACATATTAATAGTATATTTAAATCAGAAAATAAAAAAGAAAACATACCATATTATATTTTTGAAAAAAAAAATACAAAAACAAATAAAATATTATTTCTTTTCGAAAAAATCTTAAATACTTCTCAAAGTCGCTTTGAAAATAAAGAGATATTAGAATTGTTAGATATTACTTATATTTCAGAAAAATTTGACATTTCAGAAGATGAAGTCAATATTTTGTACTCTTGGGTTAAAAAAACAAATATTCGATGGGGAATTAACATAAAACATAAAAATAAATTTTTTTCTACAAAAAATAATCAAAATACCTGGTTTTATGGATTAAATAAATTATTATTAAGTTACTCAATAAATAAAGAAAGAAAAGTTTGGGATAACATTTTATCAATGTTTTTCATTGATAATTCTCAATCTGGATTAATAGGAAAATTATGCAATTTAATTAACATACTTAACAAATGGCATAAAAAATTATCTAAACCAAAAAAAATTAAATCTTGGAAACTATTATTTCAACATTTTATAAACGATTTTATAGATGAAAATACGAAAATAAAACAACACTTAAATATCATGAATGAAAGTTGGATTAATATGATTAACGATATTTTATCTGTTAATTATACAAAAAATATTCCTATTAGTATTTTGTACAAACAATTTATAGAATATACAAAATTTTTTAAAAATAAAAAATTTTTACCAGGAGTAGTAAACTTCTGCCATCCCTCTCTAATATGTTATATTCCATTCAAAATAAAATGTATAATTGGACTCGACCACAACGAATTACCTCAAAAAAAATATTTGAATAATTTCGATCTATTAAATAAATATCCATCTGAAAGTGACGTTGATCTATCTCATCAAAGTTGCTATCTTTTTATACATAATTTTATTTCTTGTCAAGAATATTTTTATATTAGTTATGTTGGAACATCTATTAAAGACAATAAAACAATATATCCATCAATACTAATTGATCAAATATCTAATTATATAACATCGCACTTTTCATTACCAAAAACAGCAACTTTAAATAAAAAAGAACAATTGAAAAAATTATTTCAATTTTTTTATAAAAAACACCCAATAACTAATCTATATACAATAAAAAATATAGATAAAAAAAAAATCATCCAAAACAAAAATAAAATAGAAAAATTAAATATAAAAACATATAATGAATTTTTTTCTAGAACAAAATTAATAAAAAAATCTTTTATAATTGAACTAAAAAAATTAAAAAATTTTTGGAAAAATCCAATACGCTATTTTTTTAATGAAATATTATATATAAAGTTTGAAAATAGAGAAAAAAATATTTCAACAGAGCCTTTTTTCGTAAATAATTTACACAATTATCAAGTAAATAATATAATTCTAAAAAAAATAATGAAATATAAAGATATACGAGATACACTTCATTGTATTAAAAGCTCCGGAATATTACCTCATCATTATTTTGGTGATATATTTTTAGAAAAAAAAATAAAAGAAATAAAAAAAATAGCTAATATTATTGTTAATAATAAAAAATTAAATAATGAAAAAAAAATTTTTAATTATAAAATAGAAAAATACCACATTACAGGTTCTTTAGAAAATAAAAAAAATATAGGACTACTTCGATGGAAAACAGGTAAAATTTATTATTATGATCAAATTTCATTATGGATAGAACATTTAATATATTGTGTTTTAGGAGGGAAAGAAGATAGTTTGTTTATAGGTCAAAATCAAAAATTTTCATTTTACGCATTACCATATTCTGTTGCATATAACTATCTTTTAAAATATATTAAAGGATATATTCAAGGAACAAAACGTCCCTTACTATTAACAACTTCAGGAATGACTTGGTGCGATAAAATATATGACAAAAAAAATCAGTGTATTCATAAAGATAATATATTTAAAAAAAAAGCGTATGAAAAATTATATAATATATGGATAGGCAATCAATATATAGAAGGAGAAAAAAAAAATTTTTATATTCAAAAAATAACATCAAAAATAGATATAAAAACAATATGTAAAATTGCTCAAAAATGGTTTATTCCAATACTTAAAAATATAAAAATAAATAATTTTAATAAAAAATGAAACAAAAATTAAATATATTGAAAATACCATTTGGTGGTGTAAATCTAATTGAAGCTTCTGCGGGAACAGGGAAAACAAGTACAATTGCATTTTTATATCTACGTGCATTACTAGGACTAAATAATACAAAACACTTTCAAAATGTGTCGGTAAAAAACATATTAGTGGTAACCTTTACGAATGCTGCAAAAGAAGAATTATATATAAGAATAAAAAAAAGCATTGAAGAATTACACTTATCTTGTATAAATAAAAAAAGTACAAATTCCATATTTAAGTTATTTCTGGACAATATAAATAATATAGACGAAGCTATTAAAAAATTAGAAAAAGCTAAAAAAAATATAAATAACGCTTGTATTTATACAATACATGGATTTTGTCAAGATATAATAAAATCCAATACCTTTTTTTTTAATAAAAAAATAATAGAAAATGAAAGTTCCTTACAATTAAAAGCAGTACAAGATTTTTGGAGATATTATTTTTACCATTTGCCTAAGGATATTATAAATATAATTTATCAATATTATAAAACCCCAGAATCTCTTTTAGCTAAATTAAAAAGTATATTTTTTATAGATTCAATTAATTTAAAAAAAAAATTTTCTAAAAAAGAAACAATAATAGAAATTCATAAAAAAAATATAAATGAAATTAATTTTTTTAAAAAGGAATGGTTAAACAATAAATTAAATTTATTAGAAAATATTAATCAATTAAAACTTAATAAAAGAATATATAATAAATCTAATATTTTTAGATGGTTTAAAAAAATAGAATGTTGGGCTAAATTTGAAACTAAAAATTATGACATTCCAGATTGTTTAAAATATTTTTCAAAAAATTTTATAAATCAAAACGTAGAAAAAAGAAATCAAGATAAAATTTTCTTAAATAATATTTTTTTTGAAAAAATTAATAATTTTTTGAAAAAGAATTTTTCTTTAAAAAATATTATTTTATTTAATGCAATAAAAAAGATAAAATTTTTTTTTCAAAAAGAAAAAAGAAAAAAATCACTATTAGGATTTAATGATTTATTAAAAAAATTATCTAAAAAAATAAAAAAAGAAAAATATTTAAAAAAATTAATGCTAAAAAAATATCCAATAACATTCATTGATGAATTTCAAGATACAGATATCGAGCAATATCAAATTTTTAATACTTTATATGATAATAAAAATAATAAAAAAACGTTATTTCTTATTGGCGATCCAAAACAAGCAATATACAGTTTTAGAGGCGCAGATATTTTTTCTTACTTATATGCCAAGTCTAAAATAAAAAAATATTATTATCTTAATACTAATTGGCGCTCTTCAAAAGAAATATGCAGCGCAATTAATTATTTATTCTCAATACCTAAAAACCCATTTCTTCTTAAAAATATTTCGTTTAAACCTGTTTTATCTTGCAAAAAAAATTTAAATTTAAAATTTAAAATTAATAATATTACTCAAATTGCAATGGAATTTTTTTTTAAAGAAGAAAAAACATCGCGAGAAAATCATCAACATTGGATTGCAAGACAATGTGCAAATCAAATTAATTATTGGTTGATTAGCGCTCAAAGGGGAAATGCAATTTTTGAAAAAGAAAATAAAACAAGAGAGTTAACAGCTGATGACATCGTTGTATTGGTTAGAAATAAAACAGAAGCAAAAATTATTGAAAAAGCATTAAATAGAGTAAATATTATGTCACAATTTTCTTCTCTCAATAAGAGTGTTTTTCATACGCTAGATGCTCATGAACTTCTTTGGATACTTCAAAATATTTTAGATCCAACTAATATTTACTTACTTAGAAAATCTATCACAACACATATTTTTAGCAAGATTTTACTAAAAAATCAAAAAAAAGAAATATCACAAAAAGAAAAATTTTATAAAGTAATAGAAGAAATATACAAATATCAAAAAATATGGAAAAATATAGGAATATCATATACTATTAAGAAAATGGTAATGGAATATCAAAACAGTTCTAACGATTATGAAATTTATCAAAATAATCAAAAAAACATAAATTTTTTACATATAGCTGAATTATTAGAAAAAAAATCTCAAAAATTCTATCAAAAAAATACATTAATTCGTTGGTTCGAAGAAAAAATATTAGATACACAAATTCCTAAAAATTCAGAATGCATCAAATATTTTAAAACATCTGACGTGATAAAAATAAATACCATACATAAATCTAAAGGACTTGAATATCCCATTGTATGGATACCTTTTGGTATAAACTATAGCTCTTCTCAAACACCATTATATCACAATGAAAAAAATTTTAAACTATTTTTTGATATAGACCAAGACAAAAAATCTCTTATAAAATCAGATAAAGAAAGATTAGCAGAAGATATACGTTTTTTATATGTATCTCTTACAAGAGCTATTTATCACATTAGTATGGGTATAGGATATACAATTAACCAAAAAAAGAAAAATAAAGACTACAGTGATATTCATAAAAGTGCTTTAGGATATATTATACAAAATGGAAAAAAAATAAATTACGAAAATTTGTTAAAAAAATTAATTTTATTAGATTCACAACCAAATATAAAAGTAAAAAATCAAGAAATTAATTTTAATACTAGTTTTTTTAATTTTACAAAAAAAATATATTTTCTATCTCAATCTCCATTTTTATTTAAAGAAAGAAATAATATTTTTCAAATAACAAGTTTTACCAAAATAAAAAAAAGTAGTATTTATCTTCCTTCTAAATTAGATACAAATCTTTTAAAAAGTTCCATTAAAAAGAATAATAAAAAATTAACGATACATAATTTTCCAAAAGGTATAAATACAGGATTATTAATACATAATATTTTAAAAAAAATAAATTTTTCTGAACCTCTAAAATATGATTTATTTAACATTGCATTAAAAAAATATAATTTACCTCAAAAATGGAATGATATATTAAAAAATTGGATAAAAAAAATTATTCATTTAAAGTTAGAACCTATTAATATTAAATTGTCTTTATTAAACAAAAAGAAATATATGAAAGAATTTGAGTTTTTCTTACCTATAAAAAATGTTTTGTATAGCCAAAAATTAAATAAAATTATAAAAAAATTTGATATTATATCTGCTTCGGCTTCCCAAGTATCTTTTAATCCATTACAAGGAATTTTAAAAGGTGTTATAGATTTAATTTTTATAGTAGATAAAAAATATTATATATTAGATTATAAGTCTAATTATTTAGGAGAAAATAACGAATCTTACTCATCAAAAAATATAAAAAAAGAAATAATTAAAAATAGATATGATTTACAATATCAATTTTATACTGTTGCCATAAATACATACTTAAGTAAAAAAATAAATGAATATCATTATAAAACACATTTCGGTGGAGTTTTTTATATTTTTTTAAGAGGTATAAAAAATAAAAATAGTATTTTTTATACTTATCCTAATTATTTATTAATCAAAAAATTAACTCGTTTATTTTCAATTGAACATTAAACATATACAAAAAAATGATTAACTTTTTAAAAATACTGGAAAAAAAGGAACTAATTCGACCTATTGATTTTTATTTTTCAAAACTAATATCACATGGTAATAATATTATTATGCTTGCTGCTGCTTGTATAAGCTTTGAAAGTAGTAATAATCATATTTTCTTACCAATAGAATATTTTGAAAAAAAAAATTTTTTTTCTATTAAAAAAAAATCGATTATTCAAAAAATAATAAATATTTTAAATAAAAAAAAGATAGACTGGTCATTAGAATTATTAAATCACAAAGCATGTAGCAACGGATCTCAAATAACCCCATTAGTGTTATTCAAAAAAAAATTATACCTTTACAAAATATGGAATGCTGAACAAAAAATTTTTAAATATTTAAATAAAGATACAATGAATAAAAATATTGATATAGAAGTATTTTCTAAAATACTTAATGTATTATTTCCTAAAAAAACATGTCATCTCCAAAAAATATCAGTAGCATTAACCTTAATATATAATATTATTTTTATTACTGGCGGTCCTGGAACAGGAAAAACTAGCTTAATAATAAAAATAATTATCGCAATAATAAAAACTTCGAAAAAAAAAATAAAAATTAAATTATCTGCACCTACAGGAAAAGCTGTAGCGCGACTTAAAGAAATTTTAAATAATAAATTTTTGAGAGATAATTTATCAGAAATAGAAAAAGAACAAATTTCTTTTAATCCAGTTACTATACATAAGTTATTAAAAATTTCAAAAATGCCTAACGTAGATATTTTTTGCGATAAAAAAATTATACTTCTTGATGTTTTAATCATTGATGAAGCTTCTATGATAGATATTTTAATGATGTATAATATTTTATCTTCAATTTCTAATAGTACTAAAGTAATTTTTATAGGAGACCAAGATCAATTAAAACCAGTAGAATTAGGTTCTATTTTTAAAAATATTTGTCACCATTCTAATAATAAATACAGTTCTACTGTAAAAGAAATATTAGAAAAAATAATTAAATATTCTGAATTAAAAAAAAATACTAATAAAGAATATTATTATATAAGTAATAGGATATGCACACTGAAAAAAAATTATAGATTCAAAAAAACATCGGGAATATATATATTATCAAATAAAATACACGAAAATAAAAAAGAAATTTTTAAAAAGTTATTTAACAATTCATTAGAAAACGTTTTTTTTCAGGAACATAATTCAATCAAAAAATATGAAAATATGATTAATAAAATTATTAAGAAAACTCAAAAATATTGGGAAATAATATCTAATAAAGATACAA
This sequence comes from Buchnera aphidicola (Melanaphis sacchari), assembly GCF_003096055.1. Taxonomy (NCBI): domain Bacteria; kingdom Pseudomonadati; phylum Pseudomonadota; class Gammaproteobacteria; order Enterobacterales; family Erwiniaceae; genus Buchnera; species Buchnera aphidicola. Next base: position 133,797 of record NZ_CP029161.1, on the reverse strand, counting down.
TAATAAACATAATAAAAAAATTTCAAGAACATCAAGTTTTATGTGCGATAAAAAATAGTATATTTGGTGTCAAATTTATTAATAAAATTTTAGAAGAGAAAATGTATAAAAAAAAAATGATTAGAAAATACATTTTTATAGATAATGATATATGGTATGTAGGAAAGCCTATTATAGCCACTAAAAATAATAAATTATTAAACATATCAAATGGTGATATAGGCATTGTTAATATTAATAAAGAAAAATTTTTTCAAGTATCCTTTTTGGGGTACAATAGAGAAATCAAAAACATTCCTATAAATTTCTTAAAAAACTATGATACTGCCTGGGCTATTACTGTTCATAAAGCACAAGGTTCTGAATTTAATTATACTACATTGATACTTCCAGATAAAAATCTATCAATCTTAGATAAAAATATCATATACACAGCTATCACGAGATCTAAAAAAATAATAAACATTTTTTCTACTAAAAAAATATTTATGAAAATATTATCAAATACAAATGAAAAAATATTAAAATAGATCAATTACTAAAATTTTAGAACAACGTTCATAGTTATAAATTCTTTTTTTACTATCTGGAAGAACATCAACATTTGATAAAATAAAACCTCTCTCTTGAAACCAATGAATACTTTGAGTAGTTAATACAAAAATTTTTTTTAAATTCATTTTTTTTGCATTTAATTTAATTTTCTTTAATAATAAATCTCCTCTTGAAGAATTCCGATAATCGGGATGAACAGCTACGCAAGCCATTTCACCTATAGCTTCTGGAAAAAAAGGATATAAAGCAGCACAAGCAATAGTTAAATTATCATGCTGAATTATAGTAAATTTATCTATTTCTATTTCTAACTGTTCTCTGGATCTTCGAACTAAGATGCCTTTTTTTTCTAAAGGACGAATAAGTTCTAAAATACCCCCGATATCATCAATATTTGCTTTTCTAATTTTTTCTGCAGATTCCATAACCATTTGAGTACCAATACCGTCACGAGAAAATAATTCTTGTAACAACGCTCCATTTTCATGATAACTAATCAAATGACTACGATTTACTCCACTTTTACACGCTTTTATTGCTCCTCTTAAAAAACGAACTGTTGATGACATATGATCACCACTTTTTTCTAATTCTTTAATTTTATTACGTATATCATTAGGTAGTAATTCAGATATAATTTTTTCTTCTTGATCAATTACTCCCTGTTTACTGCAAAAACCTATCATTTTCTTAGCTTTCAACTTAATACTTACTTGAGTCGCAATTTCTTCAGAAGTTAAATTAAAGCTTTCTCCTGTAACGGACACACCCACAGGACCAATTAAAACTATAGATCCATTTTCTAATTGATAATTAATTGCTTTTTTATCAATCCTTCTTATACGACCACTATGACAGTAGTCTACACCTTCATCTACTCCTAAAGGTTGAGCAATAATAAAATTACCACTTACAACATTAATATTAGCACCTTGTAAAGGAGTATTGCTTAAACTCATTGAAAGACGGGCAGTAATATCAAGCTGCAATCTTCCTGCTGCTTGTTTTACCTGCTCTAAAGATGCAGAATCAGTAACGCGTATATATTTATGGTAAAGTATATTAATATTTTTTTCATTCAAATTAATATTTATTTGGGGACAAGCGCCATAAATAACTACTAATCGAATACCTAAACTATGTAATAATCCTATATCATTAATAATACCAGAAAAATTTCCATATTTCATAGCTTCACCGCTGAGCATTATTACAAAAATTTTTCCTCGATGAGCGTTGATATAAGGAACGCTATGACGAAAACCCTGAACCAGTTCAGTAGTACGCTCTTTCATAAACATCCTCTTGTATTTTGTCTCTGATTACATATTTTTTTAAAATTAAAATAAAAATAGATTAATTAAAAATAATTAGGTAGTAACCAAATTAAAAAGAAGTTATAATAAATATTATTTTTATTAAATAATTCAGAAGATTTTTTAAGATAGGATTTTAGATTTTTAATTGGTTGCGGGGATTGGATTTGAACCAATGACCTTCGGGTTATGAGCCCGACGAGCTACCAAACTGCTCCACCCCGCGCTTTTTTATAGTATAAAATTATATAATCCTTAATAAAAAAATGCAAGCTTTTTTAAGACATTATTTTTTAAAAAAATTTAATAAAATAAATAATTTATAAAATTACTAATTTATAGTATATATGTTACATTCTTAATCAATTATTTTTAAAAAAAATCACTTATATTTTTCCTAAATAAATATGTTGATTAAAAAAAGTAAAAAATATTATATATAATATAAGTTATTTAATTATTTAAAAAAACTTCTTATGTAGTTAAAAACAAAATATTTTCTTTAAATTTATATTTAAAAAATTTTTTAATATATGAAATAGATACGAACTGAATATTAATTAAAAATAAACTTATTTTCAGTAAAAAATACATTAATATAAAACATTAATATAACGAGTTATTATACATTAATGCAAAAATAATAATTCATTTATCTTAAATATCAAACTTTACTATATTATATAAAAAATAAAAATTTATTAAAAATATTAATTGATAATAAAAAAAACTTTTTGTATTTTTCAAAAAAACTAAAAAATTTATTAATTTAAATTTTATTATTATTTATTTTATAACATTAATAAAAATAATAAATTAATAGCAAAAAAAGTACTGCAAAAAAAATTTTATTAATTAATATTAAGATTTTTTTATAGAAAAATATAGTTCCAATTAATATTGGTATAAAATCTAAAGAAATCTATCAAAAAAATCAACGTTAAAAAATTATATAATTATTATGTATAGGATAGATATTAAACTTAAAAAATAAATTAATTTAATAAAATAAAAATTATGAATACAATTCAATCAGGAATTACAGCAGAAAACGCAAAAATTATAATAATTATATCTAGATTTAATAAATTTATTAATGATCATTTATTATCCGGAGCATTAGATGCATTAATAAGAATAGGAAAAATAAAAAAAGAAAAAATTTTAAAAATATATGTTCCAGGAACTTATGAAATACCTTTAGTGGCAAAATATATTGCAAAAAATAATACATGCGATGCTATTATTACAATAGGAACAATAATTAAAGGACAAACTGAACATTTTAGACATATTGCAAATGAAACGTATAATAATTTATCTAAAATTAGTACAAAATATCTTATTCCAATTACTTTAGGAATATTAACAACAGATAATATTGAACAATCTATCGAAAGAGCAGGATCAAAAATGGGAAATAAAGGATATGAAGCTGCATTAACTACGTTAGAAATGATTAATATCATTAAAAAAATTAAAAAAATAAAAAATTAAATTATGAAATATACTGAATTTGAAATTATTTCTCATTTTTTTAAAAAAAATCAAAAAATAGACAAAAATCAAATTAAAGGCATTGGCGATGATAGTGCTTTAATAAAAGTACCAAAAAATAATATTCTTGCAATCAGTACAGATACTTTAGCTGAAGATACGCATTTTTTCAAAAATATTAATCCTCAAGATTTAGCATATAAAGCAATTGCGGTAAATCTTAGTGATTTAGCAGCTATGGGAGCGTTGCCAAAATGGGCTACATTATCTATCACCATGCCAAAAGCAAATCAAAAATGGTTAAAATTATTCAGTACGAGTTTTTTTCAAACCCTCAATAAATACAACATCAATTTAATTGGAGGAGATACAAACCGAGGGCATTTAAGTGTAACATTAAGTGTGTATGGCTTGCTTCAAAAAAACAGTACACTACTACGAAGTAATGCAAAAAAAGATGATTTAATATATGTTACAGGAAGCTTAGGAGAAAGCGGAGCGGGTCTTCTTTTGCTTCAAAAAAAAATCTCTGTAAAAAATATTAAGATACGTAATTTTTTAATTAAAAAACACTTGCGTCCTATACCAAGAGTGAATGAAGGAACAATATTAAATAAAATTGCAAATGCGGCAATTGATATATCAGATGGATTAATATCAGATTTAGGTCACATACTAAAAAGTAGCCAATGCGGAGCAAATATTAACTTAAATAAAATGCCTATTTCAAAAATATTAAAAAATAACTTTACAAGTAAAGACTATTTCAATTGGGCATTACATTCAGGAGAAGATTATGAATTATGCTTCACAATATCCAAAGATCAAATAAGTAAATTAAATGCAGCTATAAAAGAAAAATTAATTAAATGCACATGTATCGGTTATATTACATCAGTAGAAAAAGGTTTTACATTAACAAAAAATAAATATGAAATAGTTTTTCAAAAAAAAGGTTTTGATCATTTTTCTTTTTAAAGAGAGATAAATAAAATATGAAAGACTCGTTATACATGAAAAAAGCAATAGAAATTAGCAAATTAGGAGAATTTTCAACAGCTCCCAATCCTATTGTAGGATGCTTAATTGTTAATAATGATAATATTGTAGGTCAAGGTTGGCATGAAAAATACGGCGAAAACCATGCTGAAATTAATGCATTAAAAATGGCAGGCCATCAAGCAAAAGGAGCAACTGCTTATATAACCCTTGAGCCTTGTAATCATTTTGGAAAAACTCCGCCATGTTGCAAAGCAATTATACAATCTGGAATAAAACGTGTCGTAGTTTCTAACGTAGATCCCAATCCGATTGTTTCAGGTCGTGGAGTATCATATTTAAGAAAAAATGGTATCATTGTTACAATAGGTGTAATGTCAAAAGAATCGAGAAATTGTAATAAAGGATTTTTTAAAAGAATGCAAACTGGTTTTCCATGAATACAACTTAAATTAGCCATGTCAATAGATGGAAAAACAGCGCTAAAAAATGGAGAAAGCAAATGGATTACTTCTAAATATGCACGTCAAGATGTTCAAATGTTTCGTGCAAAAAGTTCTGCTATACTAAGTACTAGTGAAACTATTCTAAAAGACAATCCTCGTTTAAATGTACGTTATAGAAATTTTAAAACTATTTTTTCTAAAGAAAATTTTCGTCATCCCATTAGAGTAATTATAGATAGTAAAAATAGAATAAAAAAAACACATAAGATAATACATACAGAAGGAAAAATTCTTTTAATAAGATTAAAATCAGACCAAGAACTATGGCCTAAAAATGTTGAACAAATTATCTTAAAAGAAAATAATAAAACAATTGATATAATTTCTATTTTAAACTTCTTAGGAAGTTTAGAAGTAAATAATTTATGGGTAGAAGCTGGAAGTACTCTTTCAGGATCTTTATTAAAGATGAAATTAATAGATGAAATTATTATATATATAGCTCCTAAAATACTGGGGCACGAAGCAAAACCATTATTTATACTTAAAAACCAATTAAAATTACTTGAGTGTTTCAAAGGAAATTTTAAAAATATTAAAAAAATAGGTCCTGATATCAAGATTATACTGGAACCAGTATACTAAAAATAAATAGGAGTTCATTTTAATGACTATAATCAAACCATATTTTCGGAGAAAAGCCCGAGCTTGTGCTGTTCAGATGTTATATTCTTGGGAAATTTCTCATAACAATATAAAAAGTAGTGCGATAGAATTTTTAAAAGAAAAAAACAAGAAAAATATTGATATTGCATATTTTTACGAACTAATTATGAATATAACTTATGATTGCAAAAATATAGATAAGTTAATGAAACCGTATTTATCTCGTTCATTAAAAGAACTAGGACATATTGAACGAGCTATTCTTAGAATAGCATTCTATGAATTATACAAAAGAAAAGACATACCTTATAAAGTATCAATTAATGAAGGCATAGAATTAGCAAAATTATTTGGCTCTAAAGATAGTCATAAGTTTGTTAACGGTGTTTTAGATAAAGCTGCATTTAAAATGAAAAAATAAACAGACTATTAAAATATTTTTTTAATAATTAATAAAATTATTTACTGGTATTTCAAAAATCTGATAACCAAGAAAATATTTTTTTTTCCATCCCTTCTGCATCTAATTGATAATCATGTCTAATTTCTTTTTGGCTGCCCTGCGCGAGGAATACATCTGGTAGTCCAATATTTAATACTGGAACTAAAATTTTATTCATCATAATAAATTCGTTCACAGAACTTCCGGCACCACCTGAAATAACACCTTCTTCAACAGTTACTAAAAACTCATATTCAGATGATACTTTTAAAAGTATACTTGTATCTAATGGTTTTACAAAACGCATATCGACTAATGTTGTATTTAAATTATTCGCTACTTTTAAAGCCTCTTTCAATAAAACTCCAAAGTTTAAAATAGCAATTTTATAACCAATTCGTTTTATAACAGACTTTCCTAATGGAATTAAATTCATTGGCGCTAAAGAAACACCAATACCATTACCCTTAGGGTACCGTACAAAACTAGGACCACCTTTGTACATATAACCAGTGTATAACATTTGTCTACACTCATTTTCATTGCTTGGAGTCATAATAATAATTCCAGGAATACATCTTAAATAAGCTAAATCAAAAATACCTTGATGTGTTGGACCATCATTACCAACTACACCTGCTCTATCAATAGCAAATAAAATAGATAACTTTTGAAAAGCTACATCGTGTATTATTTGATCATAAGCACGTTGTAAAAACGTAGAATAAATCGAAACAACTGGTTTATATCCTGCAATAGCTAATCCAGCTGCGAAAGTAACTGCATGCTGCTCTGCAATCGCAACATCAAAATATTGATTTGGAAAAAGACGAGAAAAATTTAACATACCAGAGCCTTCGCACATAGCAGGTGTAATAGCTATTAATTTTTTATCATATCTCGCTACTTCGCAAAGCCAAGAACCAAAAACATCTGAATAACTAACATTTTTCGAAGACAAGCAGAGTGACTGAGGAACAGAATGCCACTTAATTGGATCTAATTCTGCAGGAAGATAACCTTTGCCCTTTTTAGTAACTAAATGTAATAAAAAAATACCTTTGTTAACTTTTATTTTTTTAAAAATATTAATTAAATTTAAAACGTTATGTCCATCAAAGGGACCTAAATATTCAAATCCTAAATTTTCAAATATTGATTGAGTTAAAAAAAAATTATTTTTTTTAAATTTTCTTAAAAATTTTAAATGTTTATTTAAAGCTCCTGTATTTTTAGAAATAGACATTTGATTATCATTTAATATAACTAATAAGTCAGGTTGTATTTGACCAGCATGATTCATAGCTTCAAAAGCCATACCAGCAGTTATAGCTCCATCCCCAATAATACAAATAGTTTTTCTATTTTTTCCTTCTTTTTTAGCTCCAACTGAAAGTCCTAATCCTGCACTAATTGAAGTTGAAGCGTGCCCAACGCTTAAAATATCATATTGACTCTCTTCTCGATGCGGAAATGGATGTAAACCATTTTTTTTTCTAATGCTTATTATTTTTTTTGCTCTTCCGGTTAATATTTTATGTGGATAAGATTGATGTCCTATATCCCATAATAAATTATCAAATGGTGTATTATAAATGTAATGCAAAGCTACTGTAATTTCAACAACGCCTAATCCAGATGCAAGATGACCATGAGAAATAGAAATAACGTCTAATAAGTATTTTCTTAATTCCTTGCACAGTTGAGGTAATTTTGTAGTTGGTAATAATCGCAAATTCTTTACCGAATTAGCAAAAGATAAAATTGGATATTTTTTAGTATTAAAATTCATTAGTAACTCATTATTAAACTTATTCACAGCGTTTAATTATAAATTCTAAAAATAACTCTAATGTATCAATATTAAAAGATTTTTCTTTTAAAAGAAATAATATAGAAAATGCTTCTTTATATAATTTTTCTACTTTTTTCTCAGAATTTTTTAATCCTATTAATAATGGATATGTATTTTTTTTTTTATTTTTTTTCTTTATTTTTTTTATATCATTTTTTATATCAAAAATGTCATCTTGAATTTGAAAAGCTAAACCAATAGAAATAGAGAAGCGATCTAGAATAAACAAAATATTTTTAGAAAAAAAATTAGAAGCTAACAGTACTAAACGCACCGAAGACCTAATTAAAAATGCTGTTTTATATAAATTAATTTTTTCTAACTCTAATAAATTTATTTCATTTTTCTTTTTTTCCAAATCCAAGGTTTGACCAAAACACATTCCTGACGATCCTATAGCATTAGAAAGTTCAGAAATCATTTTTAATCGTACACAATTTTTTATGCCTGGCATAATATAGCTTGATAAGATATTAAAAGCTAAACTTTGAAGAGCGTCGCCAGCTAATAAAGAAAAATTTTGACCATATTTTACATGACAAGCAATCTTACCTCTTCGAAAATAATCATTATCAATGCATGGTAGATCATCATGAATTAAAGAATACGAATGAATTAACTCAATTACTGAAGCAATAACATCCAAGGTAATAATATTAACGTTAAAAATTTTTCCAACAACATATATTAAACATGCACGTAATCTCTTGCCACCTGAAAGAGTACTATATTTCATAGCTTTTAAAAGAATAGAATTTCTAAAAGGAAGCGCATTTAATAGTCTAAATAACTTTACATTTATACGATTTTGATAAGAATCGTATAAATTAGAAAATTTCATTTATTATTCCTAATATATAATGTATTTTGAAAAAATTATTTTACTAATCATTATACTATAAAAAAACTATTTTCTATAAAAAAGATTAAAAATTAACCATAAAAAAACGAAAAATATTTGAAATATGAAAATACCAAAAATATTTAGAAAGTTAGATAAAAAGCCATTTAATACACCTCCAAAAAATATACCTAAAAATTGACTTGTTGAATAGATGCTCATGATACTTCCTTTATAATCAAGACAAGCTTTTTGACTTAAGTTTGCAGGCAAAATAACTTCTAAAAAATTAAAAGAAATAAAAAAAATTTGTAAAGCTAATATTAAAAAAAATAAGTGATTTTTAAAAAATATTGATAATAAAAAAGTTATTGATGAAAAGAAAATAAAAAAAATAGATATTTCAACAACATATTTTAAAAAAAATTGATTTCTTACGCAAAAAAACATCAAAAATAAAACGAAAAATGAAATTAATATATTTATTAAATAAACTATCCAATGATAGTCAAATGCAAGACCAAATAATTCAAAAAAACGCGGTATAAATAAAAAATTCATTGTTAAAATAAAATGAAGAAAAAAAATATTTAAATAAAATTTAAAAAATTTCGCAGAAAAGATATATTTAATTCTTTTTTTACAGAAAAACGATAAATCGTTTGTAGATATTTTTTTACTATAATTTGGAATCATTTTAAAAATAATAAAAATACAAAAAATACAAAAAATAGAGGCAAACCAAAAAATTGAAGAAAAATTAAAAACCTGTACAACTAATGGCCCACAAACAATAGAGATGAGAAAAGATATTGCAAAACTTACTCCTATAGCTGAAATAGCTTTGACGTGATTTTTTTTGCGAATTAAATCGGAAAGCAATGCCATAGAAACACCAGATATTGCTGCAGAACCTTGTATAGCTCTTCCAATTATTAAACCCCAAATTGAATAAGTAACAGAAGATATAATACTTCCAATAAAAAACATTAAAAGACCTAAAATAATTATTTTTTTTTTACTAAATTTATCAGATAAAAATCCAAATGGAATCTGAAATATTACTTGAGAAAATCCATAAATACCAATGGATATACCTACTAAAAACTTATTACTATCATTCAATAATAAAGCGTATTTGCTTAAAATAGGAAGAACAGAAAAAACTCCTAACATACGCAATAAAAAAACTAAGCATAAACTTGTTGTAACTTGCAATTCCATAAAATTCATTTTATAATTTTTCATATTTTATTCTATTTTATTAATTTTTTTAAATGCTAATAATATTTATGATTACGAAAAAAAATTTCAATAAAAACTTTTATAAATTATCTAATACAATTGAAATAACTTCAGAAGGATATCTAAAAAATATTCAAGATTGGAATATAATGGTAGCAAAAAAAATCGCAAAAAAAGAAAATATTTGCCTAAAAAATGATCATTGGAAAATAATAATCTTTATACGAAATTTTTATTTAAAATTCAAAATTGCACCATCTATGAGAATGCTTCTTAAAAGCATTGAAAAAGAAATAGAGGGAAAAAAAATTAACAGTATTTATTTATTTAAACTATTTCCTAAAGGACCAGCAGAACAGGCAAGCAAAATAGCTGGAATCCCAAAACCTTCACAATGCTTATGATATTTTTCTAAAAAATAAAATTTATTGACATTAAAATATTAAATAACATTATTACAATAATAGATAAAAGAAATAACTCTCTAGAAAACTTCCTATCATTTTTTTCTTTAATACTTAAATACGAAATATATAACCAATAAAAATTAATAATTGAAGATAAAAAAAGAAATAAGTAACTAAAGTAACCTAAAAAAGTTGCTATTATAATAAAAAAAATAAAACCAATTATATAGAAAAAAATATGCTTTTTCGCTACTAAAATACCTTTAACTATTGGAAATAAAGGTATATTAGCTTTTTTATAATCATGAATATGATAAATTGCAATAGCATAAAAATGAGACATTTGCCAAAAAATAAAGATAATAAATAATAAAAAACAAAATACATCAAAAGTGTTGTTAACTGCAGTATACCCAATTACCGAAGGAATAGAACCAGAAAAACTTCCGATAAACGTTGAATACATAGTATATTTTTTAGATAATAGAGTATATAAAAACACATAAATAATAAAACCTAAAATAGATAAAAACATCGATAAAAAATTAACTAAACAACCTAAAATTAAAACTCCTAAACATCCCATCAATAACCCTAGAATCGATATTAATATAGGATTGAATGTTTTCCGAATTAATAATCTACTTTTTGTTCTATTCATTTTTTTATCTATATCAATATCAATTATATTATTAAAAATACAACTTGAAGAAATGATTAAAAAAACACCTAGAACAGTCCATAAAAATAAAAAAATATCAAAGAAATTGCGAGAAGCAAATAAAAATGAACCTATTAATGAAATTAAATTGCCAATAACAATACGAGGCTTAATTATTTCAAAAAAATACTTTAAAATATACATGGTGAAATATTTTTAAGAAAATACAACATGATGATTTAAATTATACATAACCCATATAGACCCAAATACGATAATAAAAATTATAATCAATGAAAATAATAATGACATTAAATTCCAGTAGTCATTGGATGAATCAGGTAGATGTAAAAAATATAGAAAATGAACTATAATTTGAATTAATGCTGAAAAAATAATTATAAAATAATTTATTTTTATATCAAAAAAATGAATCTTAACAGATAAAAATGGAATAATAGTTAATATTAAAGATAATAAAAAAGCAACTATATAAGATTTAGTTTCTTTGTTATAATTTTTATTTTTATAGTTACAAAAATTCATTAAATAACTCCATTTAAATAAACAAAAGTAAAAATACAAATCCATATAATATCCAAAAAATGCCAAAATAAGCTAAAACACAGCAATCTAGTTTGAATATTATTCGTTAGTCCTAATCGTAATAATTGATAAATCATTGATACTATCCAAACCAAACCAATACTAATATGAATACCATGCATTCCTATTAAAGCAAAAAAAGAAGAAAAGAAAGCATGTTTAGTAGGACCATAATTTTGTTTAATAAGTTCATAAAATTCATTAATTTCTATTGACAGAAAAACAAGACCTAATAAAAAAGTTATTATTAAATACAAATAAATCATTTTTATATTTTTTTTATTTTTTTCTATTATAATCATTCCGCAAGATAATGAACTTAATAACAAAATAAAAGTTTCTAAAAATACAGAAGGCAAATTAAAAAAATTATCAATTAATAAATATTTTGGAAAGTGAAAAGTATTTATGGCATATACAGAAAATAAAACAGCAAAAAAAATACAATCACTCATCAAGTATATCCATAAACCAAATAATTTTTTACTATTTAAATAATATTTTTTATCATTTAAATGAACGTCAAAAGTTTCCTCTTTAATTTTTCTTTCTATCATTTTAAACCTGCTTTTCGAAGATTATCTAAATGTTTGTTTTCTATATCTGTAACATCTTCTTTGGAAATCATATATTCATCTTTTTCGTCTAAACTAAAATTAATTAGAGAAATTATAATTGCGAATAAACTAAATATTAATAGCCAAGTAATTCTCCAAACTGCTGAAAAACCAAATAATAATGAAAAAAAACTAATAAAAAAACCTAATCCAGTATTTTTGGGCATAAAAATGTTATCATATTTGATTTCTTTTTTTTCTTTTTTATTAATCTTAGATTCCCAAAATTCATCTTTATTTTTAACATTTGGAATAATAGCGAAATTATACACAGGAGCAGGAGAAGAAGTAGACCACTCTAAAGTTCTGCCATCCCATGGATCGCCGGTAATATCAATATTATTATGACGTTCTTTTATAGAAATCCAAAATTGTATTATTTGGCATAAAATTCCTACACCAATAAAAATAGCTCCAACTGCTGCAATACACAATAACGGGTGAAATTCCAAGTTAATATTTTGACTTAAGCGACGCGTCATTCCCATAAAACCTAAAAAATACAATGGCATAAAGGAAGTAAAAAAACCAATTATCCAAAACCAAAACGCACGTTTTCCCCATTTTTCATTTAAAAGAAAACCAAAAGCCTTAGGAAACCAGTAATTAATACCAGAAAAACAACCAAAAACAACACCACCAATGATTACATTATGGAAATGAGCTACTAAAAATAAGCTATTATGCAAAACAAAGTCAACTGGAGGAATAGATAATAAGACACCAGTCATACCTCCAATAGAAAATGTTATTAAAAAACCTATCGTCCATAACATTGAAGAATGCATATATATGCGACCTTGATACATTGTAAATAACCAATTAAATATTTTTACTCCAGTAGGAATAGCTATAATCATAGTAGTAATACCGAAAAAAGCGTTAACATTAGCTCCGGCGCCCATAGTAAAAAAATGATGCAACCACACAATAAAAGATAAAATAGTAATTGCTAAAGTTGCCCAAACCAAAGAAATATAACCAAACAAACGTTTTTTAGAAAAAGTAGCTACTACTTCAGAAAAAACTCCAAATACCGGTAAAACTAAAATATAAACCTCCGGATGACCCCAAATCCATATTAAATTAACGTAAAGCATAGAATTTCCACCCAAACTATCAGTGAAAAAATGAAAATTAAAATAACGATCTAAAGTTAATAATAAGAGCGTTATAGCTAATACTGGAAAAGATATAATAATCAGAATATTAGTGCATAAAGATGCCCAGGTAAAAACAGGCATCTTAAAAAAATTAATTCCAGGGGCACGCATTTTTAAAATAGTAACTAAAAAATTAATTCCAGTTAAAGTCGTTCCAATACCAGAAATCTGTAAGCTCCAAATCCAATAATCTACCCCCACACCTGGACTATATTGAATGCTGGATAATGGAGGATACGCTAACCATCCTGTTTGTGCAAATTCACCTATGCCTAAAGATAAAGTAAGCAATACAGCACTGCTTGCATTTAACCAAAAACTTAAATTATTTAAAAAAGGAAAAGCGACATCACGTGCACCAATTTGCAAAGGAACAACTAAATTCATCAAGCCGATAACAAGAGGCATAGCCACAAAAAAAATCATTATTACACCATGGGCAGTAAAAATTTGATCATAATGATGAGGCGGCAAAAAACCTGCGTGACCAGAAGACGCAATAACTTGTTGCGTTCGCATTAATATTGCATCGGCAAAACCTCGAAACAACATAATAGCTGCCAGAACAATATACATAATAGATATTTTCTTATGATCTACTGTAGTAATCCATTCATGCCATAAATATTTCCATTTCTTATAATAAGTAATACTAAATGCAATAGATAAAGCAATCAAAATAATTCCAATATAAGTTACCATGATAATTGGCTCATGATAAGGTATAGCATTTAATGTTAGATTTCCAAACATTATTTCTTTCTCCATTTTAAAAAAATTAAATTAAAATCCTTAATGCTTGCAAATTAAAACTTTATTTAAAATAGTTCGATCAACTATTTTATTAAACAATTTTCTATGAACGTCAGAAAAATATTCTATAAAATAATTTTCATTCGGCAATGCTAACTTTTTAAAGGATTCAAATGTATTTAATTGATTAGGTGAATTTTTAATTTTTTCAATCCAATTTAAAAAACTTTTTACATCTGGTAAAGATGAAACAACAAATTTCATATTAGAAAAACCTCTTCCGCTATAATTAGATGATATTCCTCGATATTTTCCCGGAGAACTAGAAATTAAATTTAATGTAGTCAACATACCAGGCATAGCATACACTTGACTACCAAGAGACGGAATAAAAAAAGAGTTCATAACAGAATGCGAAGTAATATGAAAAACTATTGGACGATTTGTGGGAAATGCGATTTCATTAATAGTAGCTATATGATATTCTGGATAAATAAATAACCATCTCCAATCTAATGCAACTACATCTATCGTTAAGGGTTGATAATTAGAATATATAGGTTTTTTAGGATCTAATGTATGACTATAATTCCAAGTTAAAAATCCTAAAAAAGAAACGATTAAAATTGGAACAATCCATACTATAGTTTCAATTGTTCTAGAATCACACCAATTTGGTTTATATATTTGATTTTTATTATTAGAACGATATTTTACTGAAAAATATATAGTCATAAAAATAACGGGAATAATAATAAGTAACATCATTAAAAAAGCTATTAATATTAATGAAGATTCCTGCGCAGCAATTAAACCACGAGGATTAAATAATGTAAAACTATTACATCCATGAAGTATAAAAGAAATTAATATTAATAAAAATCCCTTAAAAAAATTATTTAAATTCATATATATCATTTGATAACCTCAAATATATTGATTTATTATTAAAGATTTTTATAAGAAATTTCTCTCAATTAATTTTCATAAATATAAAATCATTATTTTTTTTAAAATCAATAATCTGCGAAATAATTGAATTATATCTTAAAAATTGATAAAATTTAAAATTAAAAATACATTTCACCCAAAGAACTAATTTCTATAAATATTAGTAAAATATTTTTAAAAAATTTTTTCCTTACTTAAATTAACAAAAAAATCAAAAAAAATCTTATGAGTTTAAAAAAAATAGAAAACTACCTAAAAGATAATGTAAAAACATATTTTTTTAAAATTTTTGATGATAGTAAATTCCACAATAGAATATATAATCAAAATATTTTAACACATATAAAAATAATTATTGTCAGTGATGACTTTCTGAATAAAAATTATGTTCTAAGACATCAAATGATATTTGAACATTTAAAAAAAATAAACAAAAAAAAAATATATTCTATTACATTGTATACTTACACTTTAAATGAGTGGAATATCAAAAAAAAAATTGATTTTAAATCAACAAAATGTATAAAAATTAATTAAAATTTCACATACTCTCATTCGCTTTAAAAAATCACACTTAAATAATTAAGTATAGTATCTTTGGAAAATGAAATCTAAACAAATAAAATTATAAAAAATTTTGTAAAAAACTTCTAAATCAAAAAAAAGCACAAAATCTCTAAAGTACACTAATAAAAAACTGTTTGAGGTAATAAGATGAAATTTTTTATGGAAAAAAACAAAGATGTAGGTCATCGTGTTAGAATCAATATTCCAAGAGCAATAGTAAATAAAAAATTTATTGAAAAATGTACTAAAATTAATCAAAAAACCAGTATTAACGGATTCCGAAAAGGAAAAGTTCCTATTAAAATTATAGAAAAAAAATATGGTAATACTATATATTATGATGTATTTAATAAACTAATGCAAAAATTTTTTCAAGAATTCTTGCAGAAAGAAAAAATAAAAATAATTGGTATACCTAAATATTTTATACATCCAGACAAAGATACAAAAAACGACTTAGAATATTCAGTAATTTATGAAGAGTATCCATATTTTAAAATAAAAAATATAAATCACATCCAAATTGAAAAAATTAACGTTAATATAACAGATAATGATATAAAAGAACTTATATTAAAAAAAAATAAGTGGAAAAAAACAAATAGATCAATAAAAAAATATGATCAAATTACGATTAATTATTGTATATATGAAAACAACGTAAGAATAAAAAAAATTGATTCTGAAAATATTCAATTTATAGTGCTACAAAACAACCTAATCGCAGAACTTAATACAAAAGTTTTAAATCATTTTGTAGGCGATATTATTTTTTTAAAATTAAATTTTTCAGCATTTCACCCTGATAAAGAACTATGTAATAAAGATGTTACACTTAAAATTAAAATACTAGAAATAAAAGAAAAAGAAGAAATAATAGAAAAAATAAAAAATGATAATTTTTTCAAAAACAATCAAAAAACTTTAAAAAATAAAATTAAAGAAAAAGTAAAAATATTAACTAATAACTATTTTAAAAGTCAAATTATAGAAAATGTAATAAAAAAAAATCCAATAAAAATACCACCTATATTATTAAAAGAAGAAATAAATTTTTTATATAATAAAAATATTGAAGAATATGAAAGAAAAAAAGATAATATATTAGATCAAAAGTATCATTTAAATCTTAAATCATTAGCTGAAAAAAGATTAAAAATTAAGTTAATTTTCGATCAGATAATAACTGAAAATAAAATATCTATTCAAGAAAGTCAAATTCAATCATTAATACACCAAATATCTTTAAACTATAAAAGACCTTTAGAAATTGTTAATCTATACAATAAAAATAAAACTCTAAAAAAAACAATAGAACAATTGGCACTAGAAAATGAAATAATACAGCTTTTAACAAAAAAAATTAAAACTATAGAGAAAAATTTAACTTTTAATGAAATTAAAAATTACAAATGGAATAAAAATAAAGAATTTCTTGCGTAAATTTAATAAACTTTTAATTATACAAATTAAATTTACTGCATAAGTTGTTTTAAAATGCCATATTTTATCTATCAACAAATAGAGAAATTTTAAAAATGTCTAATTCAGTACTAATCCCAATGGTAATCGAACAACATTCAAGGGGAGAGCGTTCATATGATATTTATTCGAGGCTGTTAAAAGAAAGAATAATTTTTATGACTGGTCCAATTAAGGATACCATGGCAAATACTATTATTGCTCAGATGCTTTTTTTAGAAGCAGAAAATACAAAAAAAGATATATTTTTATATATTAATTCTCCAGGAGGAATAATTAGCTCAGGAATGTCTATTTACGATACAATGCAATTTATTAAACCAGATATTAATACTATTTGTATAGGACAATCATGTTCAATGGCAGCATTTTTATTAGCTTCTGGAACTAAAGGCAAAAGATATTGTTTACCGAATTCAAGAGTAATGATTCATCAACCACTAGGTGGTTACCAAGGACAAGCATCAGATATTGCTATTCATGCGCAAGAAATAATGAAAATGAAAATAAAATTAAATCAGTTAATGTCTTTACATACAGGTCAATCTATAAAAAAAATTAATAAAGATACCGAACGTGATTGCTTTTTTTCAGCAGAAGAATCAATTCGATATGGACTAGTTGATTCTATTCTCACACAACGTTAAAACAGTGGAATATTTATTTAGATGTTCCATTGATTAAAAGTGTTTTAATGAATTGATAGAATCTATTTGCTCAAAAAAATTGATAATATAAAAAAGAGGCTAAATCATGGCAGACAAGAGTAAAGACGATTCTAAAAAATTACTTCATTGTTCTTTTTGCGGAAAAAATCAAAAAGAAGTTAAAAAATTAATAGCTGGACCAAAAGTATATATATGCGACGAATGCATAAAATTATGCAATAGTATTATCAAAGATATCAAAACTAATAAAAACTTAAAAAATCATGAATTAAATGATTTACCTACACCTCGGGAAATAAAAAAACATCTTGATCATTATGTAATAGGTCAAAACCATACAAAAAAAATATTATCTGTTGCTGTTTACAATCATTACCAACGTCTTCGAAATATTGACAAAGAATCAGATAAAATCGAATTAGGAAAAAGTAATATTTTATTAATTGGACCTACAGGTAGTGGAAAAACTTTATTAGCAGAAAGTCTGGCAAAAATGTTAAATGTTCCTTTTAGTATTGCTGATGCTACCACATTAACAGAAGCGGGATATGTCGGAGAAGATGTTGAAAATGTCATACAAAAATTATTACAAAAATGTGAATATAATGTAAAAAAAGCAGAATTAGGCATTGTATACATAGATGAAATAGACAAAATTTCAAGGAAATCAGATAATCCCTCCATAACCAGAGATGTGTCTGGAGAAGGAGTTCAGCAAGCACTATTAAAACTTATTGAAGGAACTATTGCTTCAATACCACCTCAAGGTGGTAGAAAACATCCACAACAAGAATTTTTACAAGTTGATACCTCAAACATTTTATTTATATGCGCAGGAGCATTTTCAGGATTATCAAGAATTATTTCTAAAAGAATTAATTCAGGAACAGAAATTGGTTTTAATGCTAAAATGAAAAATAATGAAAATAAAGTATCAGAAAAATTTTTATTAAAAAAAGTAGAGCCAAAAGATTTAATTAAATTTGGATTAATTCCTGAATTTATTAGCCGATTGCCTATAATAACTATACTAAATGAATTAAATGAAAAAGCTTTTATTAAAGTTTTATGCGAACCTAAAAACGCTCTAATCAAACAATATCAAACTCTTTTTAAATTTAAAGAAATTGAATTAGAATTTAATAAAAATGCTATTGTTGCTATTGCAAAAAAAGCAATATCCAAAAAAATAGGCGCTAGAGGATTAAGATCAGTTTTAGAAGATGTTTTATTAAATATTATGTACGAATTACCGTCTATGAAAAACGTAGAAAAAATATTTATTGATGAATCAGTTATACATGAAAAATCATTACCAAAAATAATATTTGAAAAAAAAATTACAAAAAGCATTTAACGAGTAAATAAAAAAATTTTCAATTAATTTCAAAAGGAATTCACCTTAAATTTATTAAATACTTAACATTAAATGTCAAGAAATTGATACATTCGTCTTGATTATAAAGATAACTGTATATTTAAATTACAGTTTTAAAAAAAATATTAGATAGCGGAAATTCAACTTAAGAGAGAGCTCTATGAATTCTGAGCGTTCTGAACGCATTAAAATTCCCGTTTTACCATTAAGAGATGTAGTCGTATATCCTCATATGGTTATCCCGTTATTTGTAGGTCGAAAAAAATCAATTAAGTGCATTGAAACATCTATGAATAACGATAAAAAAATTATGTTGATCGCACAAAAAGAAGCGTCAAAAGACGAACCAAACGAAAAAGATTTATTTAACATAGGAACAATTAGCTTAATTTTACAAATGTTAAAATTGCCTGATGGAACTGTAAAAGTTCTAGTAGAAGGCTTGCAACGCGCTTGTCTTAAGAACATTACTAACAGTGGAGATCATTTTTTTGGAGAAGTAGAATTAATGATTTCTCCTTCTGTATTAAATAAAGACCAAGAAGTATTAATTCGAACAACAATAAACCAATTCGAATCTTATATCAAATTTAATAAAAAAATTCCATTAGAAATATTAAATACTCTCCATAATATAAAAAATCCGGAAAAATTAGCAGATACTATTGCTGCCCATATGCCATTAAAATTAAATGACAAACAATCAGTTCTTGAAATAAACAATATTAATAAAAGACTAGAGTTTTTAATGACTATCATGGAAACAGAAATAGATTTGTTAAAAGTAGAAAAAAGAATTAGAAATCGCGTTAAAAAACAAATGGAAAAAAGTCAAAGAGAGTATTATTTAAATGAACAAATAAAGGCAATTCAAAAAGAATTAGGAGAAATGGATGAAATTCCAGATGAAAATAAACTTTTAAAAAATAAAATAAAATCTTCAAAAATGCCGAAAGAAGCAAGAGAAAAGACTGAATCAGAATTGCAAAAATTAAAAATGATGTCTCCAATGTCAGCAGAAGCTACAGTAGTTCGAAGCTATATCGAATGGATGATACAAGTTCCATGGTCAACAAAAACAAAAATAAAAAAAGATTTAAAAAAAGCAAAAAAAATTCTTGATATTGATCATTTTGGATTAGAAAAAGTCAAAGAAAGAATATTAGAATATCTAGCCGTACAAAGTAGATCCAAAAAAATTAAAGGTCCTATTTTATGTTTGATCGGCCCACCTGGCGTTGGAAAAACATCATTAGGAAAATCTATTGCTAGATCAACAGGTAGAAAATATATACGTATGGCTTTAGGTGGAATAAGAGATGAAGCAGAAATTAGAGGTCATCGAAGAACTTATATAGGATCAATGCCTGGAAAATTAATGCAAAAAATGGTAAAAATAAAAGTAAAAAATCCTTTATTTTTACTTGACGAAATTGACAAAATGTCTTGCGATATAAGAGTAGATCCTGCATCAGCTCTGTTAGAGGTATTAGACCCCGAGCAAAATATAAACTTTAACGATCATTATCTAGAAGTAGATTATGATCTTTCGGATGTTATGTTTGTCGCAACATCGAATTCAATGAATATTCCTGCGCCTTTGTTAGATCGAATGGAAATAATTCGTCTTTCTGGATACACAGAGAATGAAAAATTAAATATAGCTAAATCTTATTTATATCCTAAACAAATAAAAAGAAATGCTTTAAAAAGTAATGAGCTTAAAATTACTGACGAAGCTATCATTGATATAATTCAATATTATACACGAGAAGCAGGAGTACGTAGTTTAGAGAGGGAAATATCTAAAATCTGTAGAAAAGTAGTAAAAAAATTAGTTTTAAATAAAACTTTAAAATACATCGAAGTAAGTAGAAACAATTTAAAAAAATTTTTAGGCATAAAACGATTTGATTATGGAAAAACTAATAATATAAATCAAATCGGACAAGTAATTGGACTAGCTTGGACAGAAGTAGGAGGAGAATTACTCACTATTGAAACTGCATGTGTTTCAGGAAAGGGAAAATTAACCTATACAGGTTCTTTAGGAGAGGTAATGCGTGAATCAATTCATGCTGCACTTACTGTAGTTCGCTCTCAAGCTCAAAAATTAGGAATAAAAAAAGATTTTCACGAAAAACATGATATTCATGTGCATGTTCCTGAAGGAGCAACTCCTAAAGACGGCCCCAGTGCAGGCATTGCAATGTGTACCGCTATAGTTTCCTCTTTAACAAAAAATCCTGTTAAATCTAATCTTGCTATGACAGGAGAAATTACATTACGCGGACAAGTTTTGGTTATTGGAGGCTTAAAAGAAAAATTACTTGCAGCACATCGTGGCGGAATAAAAACAGTTTTAATACCGTACGAAAACAAACGCAATTTAGAAGAAATACCAAAAAATATTATTGCGGGATTAACTATACATCCAGTCAAACATATTAGAGAAGTTTTGCATATAGCCTTAAAAAATACGCCTTATGTAAATTAATATAAACTCAAAAAATAATACTTGGCTGACAAAAAATTGTCAGCCTTCATATAATTTAAAAAATCAATAATATGTTAAATAACATCAAAATTAATTAGGATCATTGCGCTATGGTCAAAAATTTAAAATTTCAATCAAATCACATTGTAGTCAAATTTATTTTAGGAATAATTATATTATCGTTATTATTTGGGACTATAAATAATTACCTTAATCAAAATACAAACGAATATGTTGCAGAAGTAAATGGAGAAAAAATTAGTTTTGAAACATTAAAAAATATGTATTCCATAGAAAGAATGAGACAAAAAAAAATATTAGGAGATAATTTTTTTAAAATAAGTGATAACAACGAATTTAAAAAAAAGACATATAATTATGTATTATCTCAAATAATAGATAATGTTCTTTTAGAGCAGTATATAAAAAAAATTAATTTTGATTTACCAGACGATGTGATCAAGAAAATAATATTAATAACACCTGAATTTCAAGAAAATCACCAATTTAATAATAAAAAATATCTAAACTATCTTAAATCTATAAATTTAAATAATTATGAATATATTCATTTAATCAAAAAAAAAATAAAAACTAATAAACTAATTCATTCCATAACTGAAACAAATTTTATTTTAGATGCAGAACAAAAAAATATAATGCAACTATTATCTCAAAAAAGAATTATCAAAAAAGCAATATTAAAAATTAATCCTTTGATCGAACAACAAAAAATAAGTTATCCAGAAACATATAATTATTTTAATAAAAATAAAGATAAATTTTACGTCCCCGAAAAATTTAAAATCAGCTATATTTATTTTCAACCTGATATTAAAAAAATAAAATGTGATTTTAAAGAAATTAATGAATGGTATAAAAAAAATATAAATAAATATTTAATTGAAGAAAAAAGAAAGTACAGCATTATTCAAACAAAAACTAAAAAAGAAGCAACATTAATATTATCAGAATTAAATAACGGAAAAAGTTTTTCGAAAATTGCTAAGGAAAAATCAATAGATCCTATTTCTTCTAAAAAAAATGGCAATATCGGATGGATAGAAATTAGTTCAATGCCAGATGAAATTAAAAATGCAAATATAAACAAAGTAAATCAAGTATCTGGTATTATCAAGTTTAAAAATAATTTTTTAATCATTAAATTAACAGAAATATTCCCTCAACAACCTAAAAAAATAAATCAAGTAGCTGAAATTATTAAAAATGAAATTAAATATAAAAAATCTTTAGAGATATATCATAAACTCCAAAAAAAAGTTTTTAATATTACAAATTCAAATGTTAATAAATTTAATCAAGTTGTTGAGCAATCTAATATTATTCCAATAGAAACTGATTGGTTCGATAAAAATTCTATACCAAAAAAATTAAACAATCCTATTTTAAAAAAAATTATTTTTAATTCAAATATTTTAGATAAAACAAAAAAACTAAAATCACATTCTGGTTTAATTACATTAAATAATCAATCTTTTGTATTAAGTATTAAAGATTTCCAAGAAAAAAAAGCACAAAAATTTGAAAATGTTAAAAATAAAATTACAAAAATATTAAAAAAACATAAAGCCATAAAACAAATAAAAACAAAACTCAAAAAAATTATGATTCATTTAAACAACGGAGATGAAAGCATTTTGAATCAAGAAAAAATTTATTTTAAAAAACCCGAAAAAATATCTCGATATGACACTATTCCTATAGTATCTACGATCTTTTCAATGCCATATCCAACAAAAACAAAAAATGTTTATACTGCATATCAAGATCAAGATAAAAATTTTATAATTATTAAACTATTAAAAGTTTATGATGAAAAATTTTCTCCGGAAGAAAAAAATATTATTTTTGAATATTTAGAAAGAAATAATGCAGACATGACATTGCATTATATCCTTGAAGATCTCCGAGAAAAATCAATTATTAAATATAATAAAACATTTAATTAATTTTTTTAAAATTTAAATATTTTAATCAATAAGACTAAATTTTTCTTTTAATTGCTTCATATAATAAGAAGGATTTGATTTCCATTTTTTAAAACCATTATTTCTTAGGATACACGAATGACATTGATTACATCCCTTTCCTTTAATGCCTTTGTAGCAAGTTACTGTATATTTTTGAACAAATTGAATTGCATTCCAGTAATCTGATAAAGCCCATATTTCTGCTTTGTTTAAATTCATTAAAGGAGTTTTAAAAGTAATTTTATACTGCATTCCTATCTCTATTGAATGATTCATATGCTTAATAAAGTCATTTCTACAATCAGGATAACCAGAAAAATCGACTTGATTAACACCTAAAACAACTGTATCAATATTTTCATTAAAAGCATAAATAGAAGACAATGTTAAAAATAAAATATTTCTTCCAGGAACAAAAGTGCTTGGCAATGTATTATTCAAAGGATGACGGTGATAAATAGATAAATTTTTATTTATTAAGCTACTTTCAGAAATACTTTTTAAAAATTTAGTATCTACCAATATATGTTTCTTAACTTGAAAATATTTTGATATAAAATATGCTGAATCAATCTCATATTTATGCAATTGATCATAATCAAAGGTAATACAATAAATTTCTGAACATATATTAGAATAATGTATTAAGCAAGTAGTCGAATCTTGTCCGCCACTAAAAACTATCAATACTTTTTTCATTTTTTTTTCTTTTGATTGTTAAGTTTTAAAAATTATTAAGAATAACTATTTATATGATACTAGATAATAATTACTAAAAAATATCTTTAGTAAAAAATTTTAAAAATATAAAAAAAAACATGTAATATTAATATATAAATAAATTTAAATATTTACATTCAGGATAATTTTGTGAGATTGTTTAATCAATTAAAATGGTATTTTATACAAGAATGGAAACGTTATCTAGGATCAATATTATTATTAGTGATAATAGCTTTTTTACAATTATTGCCTCCTAAAATTATTGGAATCTTAATTGATTCAATTATAAAAAATAAAATACGAGATATGTCAGAAATAATACTATGGATTTTATTAATTATTTCAATCGCTATTGTTATATACATATTGCGATGTTTATGGCGAATTCTTTTATTTGGAGCATCTTATAATTTAGCTACAGAATTAAGAGTTAAATTTTATTCTTATCTAAGTAAACAAAGTCAAATATTTTTTTTAAAAAATAGAACTGGAGATTTAATATCCCGAGCCACTAATGATGTTGATCGCGTTGTATTTGCTGCAGGAGAAGGTGTTTTAACATTAGTTGATTCTACTGTTATGGGTTTATCTGTATTAATAGTGATGATTACACAAATAAGTTGGTTACTCACAATCATTTCTCTTATACCTATGCCTATTATGGCAATATTAATAAAAAAATACGGAAAAGAATTACACGATACTTTTCGAAATGCTCAAAGTGCATTTTCTTTATTAAATAATCATACACAGGAAATATTAACTAGTATTCGTATGATTCGTTCTTTTGGATTAGAAAAAAACCAATTAAAAAAATTTAATAATATAGTTAACGAAGTTGGAAAGAAAAACATGGAAGTAGCTAAAATAGATGCTCGATTTGATCCAGTAATTTATTTGTCAGTAGCTTTTTCAAATTTATTCGCTATTACAGGAGGAGGATGGTTATTTTGGAAAAATATAATTACTATTGGCCAATTAACAAGTTTTATTATGTATCTAGGATTAATGATTTGGCCAATGCTAGCTTTAGCCTGGATGTTTAATATAGTTGAGAGGGGCAGTGCGGCATGGGATAGAATTTATTCAATTATCAACAAAAAATTATATATAAAAGATGGTACTGAAAAAATAAAAAATCTTTTAGGAAAAATCACTATTAATATAAATAAATTTAACTATCCAAATAGTAAAAATTCATCTCTAGAAAACATTTATTTAAATATTTATCCAGGACAAACCCTAGGAATTTGCGGGCCAACAGGATCTGGTAAAAGTACCTTGTTAAAATTGATTCAAAGGCAATTTAAAATCACTAAAGGAGAAATATCTTATGATTCATTATCATTACTAAAACTAAAAATTGACGAATGGAGAAATACAATATCAATTGTTAATCAAACTACATTTTTATTTTCAGATACTATATATAATAATATTTGTTTAGGAAATCCTAATGCTTCTCAAAAAGACGTTGAAAAAGCAGCTAAATTAGCTAATATGCATGAAGATATAATTAGTTTTTCAGAAGGATATTATACTCAAGTAGGCGAACGCGGTGTTATATTATCTGGCGGCCAAAAGCAACGAATTTCTATCGCACGAGCATTATTATTAAATAAAAAAATATTAATACTAGATGATTCTTTATCTGCAGTAGATGGAAATACTGAAAATAAAATTTTAAAAAATTTAAAAATATGGAAAAAAAATCATCAACATTCTTTAATAATTGTAGCGCATCGTCTATCTGCATTAAAAAACGCAGATGAAATTGTAGTCATCCACAAAGGTAGAATTATTCAACGAGGTAATCATGAAAAATTAATTAATGAGAATAATTGGTATCAATCTATGTACTGTTATCAACAATCAAAAAAATCAATTGAGGATATCTAAAAATAAGCGAGAAATTTATAGAATGGATCATTTAATAGAATTTTGGCCGATTTTAAAACGCTTAACTATTTATGCAGCAAAATGGAAAAAAAAAATAATAATAGCATTTTTTTTACTTTTAGGTGCTTCAATTGCTGAAGTTTTAGGGCCGATTTTAATGAGTTATTTTATTAAAAATATTTTATATAAGCGCCAATTGCAGATTAAGTTAATATTTATTATCATAATAACATTTATTTTATTGCAAATAATAGCTGTTTTTTTTAATTACTTTCAAAATATTTTATTTAATAAAATAGCAGTTAATATCATTAACCAATTGCGCAACGATGTTATGCAATCAGCTCTTAATCAACCTATGAATCAATTTGATTTTCAACCAGTTGGACAAACAATTTCAAAAGTAACTAATGATACTGAAGTTATTAAAGAACTATATGATACTGTTGGTCCTACTTTTTTCCGTAGCATAACATTAATTTTAATTATATTATTTGCTATGTTTACTCTTGAATGGCACATGGCAATAATATCAATTTTTATTGTACCCATAACCATTTTAATAATGTCTGTATATCAATACTACAGTACTCCATTATTAAGAAATGTAAGGCATTATTTAGCTGAAATTAATAATAAATTTAATGAGATAATCAATGGAATAACTGTAATTCAACAATTTAATCAACAAAATAGATTTAAAAAAAATATAAAACAAAGTAGCGAGTTACATTATATAGCGCGCATGAAAATATTAAAATTAGATGGTTTTTTATTGAGACCATTACTTAGTTTAATATCAACTATAATGTTATGTAGTTTTATATTTCTATTTAATTATTTTTCTATTAGTGTATTCGAAGTAGGTATATTGTATGCATTTATTACATATTTAGGTCGTCTTAATGAACCTTTAATTTCTATTACAATCCAACAATCTATACTACAACAAGCTGTTGTAGCAGGAGAAAGAATATTTTCTTTAATAGATTCTCCAAAACAAAAATACGGGAAAAATACAGAAAATTTAAAAAGCGGGAAAATAAATATTCAAAACCTTAGTTTTAACTATAAAAATGCTAAAAAGAACACGCTTAGCAACATTAATATAGAAATTCCATCTAAAAATTTTGTTGCATTCGTAGGTCGCACTGGGAGTGGAAAAAGCACATTAGCACACCTTTTAATGGGATTTTATTCTATAAAATCTGGAAATATATATTTAGATAATAAATCTATTGATTCTATTAGTCGCAATACTTTTCGAAAAGATATTTCAATAGTACAACAAGATCCAATAGTTCTTGCAGATACTTTTTTTTATAATATTACACTGGGTAGAAAAATATCTGAAAAAAAAATATGGCAAATACTAAAAACTGTACGTCTTTATTCTTTGGTAAAATCTATGCCTCATGGAATATATTCTACTTTAGGAGAAGAAGGAAATAATTTATCTGTTGGACAAAAACAATTATTAGCTATTGCAAGAATATTAGTACAAAAACCTAAGATATTAATCTTAGACGAAGCCACAGCTAATATTGATTCAGAAACTGAACAACTTATTCAAAATACTTTATCAGAAATCAGAAAAAAATCTACATTAGTAGTGATAGCTCATAGACTTTCAACAATAGTCACAGCAGATTTTATTGTTGTTTTGGAAAAAGGGAAAATCATTGAATGTGGAAAACATGAAGATTTGTTAAAAAATAAAGGATTTTATTGGAAAATGTATAAAATGCAATTATCTTCAAATGATATAATTTAGGAGATTCTGTTAGCTATGTCCAAAAGCCTGCATAGATTGATTTAGCTGCTTCTTTCCAGACCTGACTAGTTGTTCAACTTAACAGCAATAGGGTATCTAACAGAAGCTCCATTTTAAATTTTTTTATATAAAAAAAATATACATATATATTATCTATTATATGTGCATTTTACAACTAATTTATTTAAAAAAAGTAAAATAATTTGTAGCTTATAAATATTAATAATATAGTCACAGAAAAAGAAAAAAATATGATTTATCAAATATTAGCAAGAAAATGGCGCCCTCAATCATTTGATGATATTATCGGTCAAAAACATATTGTTCAATCTATATCTAATGGATTTTCTCTTGGAAGAATTCATCATGCATGGATATTATCTGGCACTAGAGGTATAGGAAAAACTACAATTGCGCGTATTCTCGCTAAAAGTTTAAACTGTCAAATGGGAGTTACATCAAATGCATGTAGAAAATGTAACAATTGTCAAGAAATAGAAAAGGGTAAAAGTCTTGATTTTATCGAAATAGATGCCGCTTCGCGTACAAAAGTAGAGGAAATGCGAGAAATTTTAGATAACGTACACTACCCACCCATTAAAAGTCGATTTAAAATATATTTAATTGACGAAGTACACATGCTATCTCGACATAGCTTTAATGCTCTTTTAAAAACTTTAGAAGAACCTCCTAAGCATATTAAGTTCATTTTAGCCACAACAAATATTGAAAAAGTACCTGATACAATTATATCTCGTTGCTTATACTTTCAATTAAATATACTTTCCGAAGACAATATTTTTCATACTTTAGTATTAATTTTAAAAGAAGAATGTATTAAATATGAAAAAGAAGCTATTCAAACAATATCTTATCATTCACAAGGAAGTATGAGAGATGCATTAAACTTATTAGAAAACGCTATCAACTCAAGCTATAATTATATAAAATTAAAAAATATCAATGAAATGCTAGGTCTTCCAAACAAAAAAAATATTTTTTTATTAACTAAATTTTTATTTAAAAAAGATTCAAGGAAAATAATATTTCTATTAAATAAAATTAGTAGCATAGGAGTCGATTGGGAAAATATTTTAACAGAAGTTTTACGATTTTTGCATCATATTGCTATGATTAAATTATACCCAAAAACGTGGAATAATAAATTTTTTCAAAATACGGAGAAAGAACAGGAAATAAAAAAAATAGCAGAAAATAATGATATTAAAAATATTCAAATATGTTATCAAATTTTATTAAATGGAAGAAAAAAATTAATTTTTTCACCTAGTTATAAAATAGGTGTAGAAATGACTTTTCTTGAAGCAATTGAAAAAATTAAAAATAAAAATATTTTTTAAAATATTACTGAAAAATAATTTATTTTAAATAATTTTATCTACTAAATATTTAAAAGAGAAAAATATGTTTACTAAAGGCAATTTAGGTAATTTAATGAAACAAGCTCAGCAAATGCAAGAAAAAATGGCAAAAATACAAGAAGAAATAGCTCAAATGGAAGTAACAGGAGAAGCCGGAGCAGGATTAGTAAAAGTAACTATTAATGGAGCGCATAATTGTAGAAAAGTAGAATTTGATCCAAGTTTATTAAAAGATGATAAAGATATGCTAGAAGATTTAGCAGCTGCAGCATTTAATGATGCTACAAGACGTATCTCTGAAGCTCAAAAGAAAAAAATGTCTTCTATATCTACAGGAATGCAATTACCTACAGGATTTAATATTCCAATATAATGAATGTTTAAAAAAATAATTTAAAAATATATTTAATATTATTAATATATCATTAATACTAATTATATAATATTTTAAGAATACTTTAATAAAATTTATACACACATTTTCAAAATAGAGATTTTTATGAATAAACTAAAAAAAGAAACACATAGTTTTCAATCAGAGGTAAAACAATTATTACATCTAATGATTCATTCTTTATATTCAAATAAAGAAATATTTTTAAGGGAACTTATATCTAATGCATCAGACGCAATAGACAAACTAAGATTTTTAGGAATATCTAAACCAGAATTATACGAAAATGAGAGTAATACTAAAATTCAAATATCTGTAAATAAATCTCAAGGAACATTAATTATCAATGACAATGGGATTGGAATGACTCGGCAAGATGTTATTAATAATTTAGGTACTATTGCTAAATCGGGTACTAAATCATTTTTAAAATCCTTAGAAAATCAAAAAAATAATGTAAAAAATGAACTAATCGGAGAATTTGGTGTAGGATTTTATTCTTCCTTTATTGTTTCTGAAAAAGTTTTAGTTAGAACAAGATTTGCTGGAAATAATAATGATCAAGGAACATTATGGGAATCATTCGGAAAGGGAGAATACAATATTACAAATATTGTTAAAAAAACTAAGGGGACTGAAATTACTTTATTTTTAAAAAAAGAAGAAAATGAATTTTTAGAAACATGGAGAATTCAAAGCATAATTAATAAATATTCTGATCATATTACAGTTCCAATAGAAATACAGATGTATGATGAAAAAAAGAAAATTTATTTCTGGGAACAAACAAATAAAGCAAAAGCATTATGGACAAAACAAAAATCGTCAATCTCTGAAGTTGAATATCAAGAATTTTATAAACACCTTACTAATGATCAAAATAACCCAATTATTTGGAATCATAGCCATGTAGAAGGTGTTCATGAATACATTAGTTTACTGTATGTTCCAGAAAAAGCTTCATGGGATATTTGGAATAAAGATAGTAAACATGGTTTAAAATTATATGTAAAACGTGTTTATATTATGGATAATTCACAAGCATTTCTTCCAAATTATTTAAGATTTATTAAGGGTATAATAGATTCAAATAACTTGCCTCTGAATGTTTCTCGAGAAATACTACAAGATAATTCTATTACTCAAAATTTAAAATCAGCATTGATAAAAAAATCATTAAAAATGCTCGAAAAATTATCAAAAAACAATAATAAATATCAAATTTTTTGGAATCAATTTGGATTAGTTCTAAAAGAAGGACCTGCAGAAGATAGTAAAAATTTAAATTTAATTGCTAACTTATTACGATTTACATCCTTCAAAAACAATACTGCAGAGCAAACAATGTCTTTAAAGGAATACGTATCTAATATGCATAAAGAACAAGAAAAAATATATTACATTACTTCAGATAGTTACACCTCAGCAAAAAATAGTCCTCATTTAGAATTATTTAATAAGAAAAATATTGATGTTTTACTGCTATCAGATAGAATTGACGAATGGATGATGAATTATCTTGTTGAATTTGAAGGAAAAAAATTTCAATCTATTAGTAAAGAAGATATATCATTAAATAAGTTAACTAAAGAAAAAATAAAAAACGAGAAGATTTCAACAGATATTTCTAATTTTTTAAAAAGAGCAAAAAAAGTACTTGGAAATAAAATTAAATTAGTGAGAACTACTTATAGATTAACAGAAACTCCATGCGTTGTTCTTAGTGATGCAAATGAAATGAGCACTCAAATGGCAAAACTGTTTAGCGCAGCAGGACAAACAGTTCCAGAATTAAAGTATATATTTGAAATTAATCCACAGCACCCATTAATAAAGAAAATATGCAAAATAAATGATGATAAAAAATTTGATGAATGGATTAATTTATTATTAGATCAAGCACTATTTGCAGAAAAAGGAAATTTAGAAAATCCACACAAATTTATTGCAACAATTAATAAACTTCTTATAGAAGAATAAAAAATGTGATTACTACTTTGCTATAGTAGTAATCGTAAACTTAAAATACATTATTTAAAACGAAAACTAATTATATGCGTATTATTTTATTAGGAGCTCCTGGAACAGGAAAGGGGACGCAGGGAAAGTTTATTGAAAAAAAATATAATATTCCGAAAATCTCTACAGGAGATATATTACGAAAAAAAATAGAAGAAAATCATCAGATCAGCAAAAAAATCAATGAAATATTAAAAAACGGAAAATTAGTCTCAGACAAAATTGTTTGTAATTTACTAAATGAAAGGCTGAATAAATCAGATTGTAAAAATGGATTTATATTAGATGGTTTTCCAAGAACAAAAAAACAAGCAATATATCTATCTAAAATTAATGTAAAAATAGATTATATATTAGAATTTATAGTTCCATATGAAATAATCCTTCAAAGAGTATCTGGAAGAAGAATACATTTTTCATCAGGAAGAATTTACCACATTAATTTTAATCCACCAAAAGAAAAAAATAAAGATGATATTACTAAAGAACAATTAAGTATAAGAGAAGACGATAAAATTAGCAGTGTAAAAAAAAGATTAAAAGAATATGAAGAAAAAATAATTCCTTTGAGAAAATACTATTTGGAAAAGCCAGAACTGAAATATTTTAAAATTGATGGAGCAGAAAAATTATCTAACATTTTTAAAAAAATAGAGTCTATTTTAAATAAAAAGTAATAAATTTTTTGCGTTCTACAGGATTCGAACCTGTGACCTACGGCTTAGAAGGCCGTTGCTCTATCCATCTGAGCTAAGAACGCATAGACGAAATTTAACACTAAAATAATATATATGCAACTAAATTAACATTTTATTTTAATTAAAAAAAATTAAATAATTGTTTTTATCATATTAATAGAGTAATTAAATAATGACTGCAATAATAATTAACGGTAGTAAAATAGCACAAAATATAGAAATTAAAATTTTAAAAAAAATTATAAAAAGAAAAGAAAACAAAAAAAGGATGCCTGGATTAGCGATGATTTTAATTGGAAATAATTCGGCATCTCAAATTTATGTAAAAAGAAAAATAATAGCTTGTAAAAAAGTTAATTTCTTATCTCAATATTGGCATTTTCCAGAAAATGTAGATGAAAAAAAAATATTAAATTTAATTCAAAAACTAAATAATGATTTAAAAATAGATGGAATTTTAGTGCAATTACCTATACCTGAAACAATAAATTATACTAAAATTTTCAGTGCTATTAGACCTGATAAAGATGTTGATGGTTTTCATCCTTATAATACAGGCTCCCTATGTCAAAGAAATCCTACACTAAGAGCTTGTACACCCAAAGGTATTATTACTATGTTAAAGTATAAAAAAATTCATACGCATGGGTTACATGCTGTTATCGTAGGGGCTTCTAATACAGTAGGAAGACCGATGAGTATGGAATTATTACTAGCTGGATGCACTACTACTGTAACACATAGATTTACTAAAAATTTAAAAAGTCATGTAAATATAGCAGATTTATTAATTGTAGCCATAGGAAAACCAAATTTTTTAAAAGGACAGTGGATTAAAAACGGCTCCATAGTAATAGACGTGGGAATTAATAAATTAAAAAATGGAGACATTGTAGGAGATGTAGATTTTAAATCAGCATCTTTAAAAGCCTCTTATATTACACCAGTTCCAGGTGGAGTAGGTCCAATGACAGTAGCAACATTACTAGAAAATACGTTAGAAGCTTGTGAAAAATATCATGATAAATAAATTATTTTTTATGACGCCATAATGTTTCTTTCGGCAAATCTTCTAAAATTATATCTAAATTTTTTAATTCATTACGTAATTTATCAGCTTCTTCCCATAACTTTAATTTTCTAGCAATATTTCTTTTTTCAATCAAAAATTCAATTTTTTTTATCATTTTTTTATCAAAAAATTGTTGTCTTTGAAGAAAAATTTTTGGCTCTTTTTTTAAAAGACCTAAAAATTCTGCTAGTTTTTTTAATCGAAAAGCTAAAAAGTTTGATTTAGATAGATTAATTTTTTTAAAAAAATTAATCTTACGTGCTATTTTTGATAAAATCGAACAAGCTCGCGGAGTATTAAAATCATTATTCATAGCAGAATAGAATTCGCTTTCAAAACTTAAACCTTCTTTTCTATTTGGAATAGGA
Source organism: Buchnera aphidicola (Melanaphis sacchari) (assembly GCF_003096055.1). Taxonomy (NCBI): domain Bacteria; kingdom Pseudomonadati; phylum Pseudomonadota; class Gammaproteobacteria; order Enterobacterales; family Erwiniaceae; genus Buchnera; species Buchnera aphidicola. The sequence continues at coordinate 99,865 of NZ_CP029161.1, read as the reverse complement.
TGAGCATCGTTTATAGATTTATAAAGATATTCTAATGATAATTGTGATTTTTTTAGATTTTCTTCAGAATAATAAATTGGATGTCTATAGTGCGTAGATAAGAAAAAATAACGTAAAACTTCAGAATCATAAATTGATAAGATATCTTTTAAAAAATATGAATTTCCTAAAGATTTAGACATTTTTTGATTTTTAACAATTACCATACCAGAATGCATCCAAAAATTTATTTTAAATTTATGACTTAAACATCTGGATTGAGATATTTCATTTTCATGGTGAGGAAATAATAAATCTGAACCTCCTCCGTGAATATCTAGCGAATTTTTAAAAAAAAAGTTAGTAATTGCTGTGCATTCAATATGCCATCCGGGACGACCATCCCCCCAAGGAGATTTCCAAAAAATTTTATCTTTTTTTTTGGATTTTTTCCAAAGAACAAAATCTAATGGATTCTTTTTAGTTTTACTTTGAATTTTTCGAGTGCCAGAAATTAAATTATTTAAGGGCTGACGAGATAAATTTCCGTATTCTTTATAACTATTTATTGAAAACATTACATCACCATGATCATTGACATATGCATTTTTATTTTTAATTAATTTAATAATAATTGCAATAATATGATCAATATATTCTGTAACACGAGGCTCTTCATTAGGTGGAATAATTCCTAATAAAGAAAAATCTTGGTTCATTGAATGAATCATAGTATCCGTAAAAATACGAAAATCAATTTTTTTTTCTAAAGATTTTTCTAAAATTTTATCATCAATATCAGTAATATTTCGAACATATTGAACTGAAAAACCAATAGATCTTAAATAATTCACTATCATATCAAAAACTACAAAAGTACGTGCATGACCAATGTGACAAAGATCATAAACAGTAACACCGCATACGTATAAATTAATTTTTCCATTATTAATGGGTTTAAAAATTTCTTTTCTACGAGTGGATGTATTAAAAATCTTTAACATAATTTTCTCATAAGAAACTTTTTTTAAAAATAACAAAAATATATTATTTTCTATATTATCAGTATGTTACACTAACAATATCATTAATACTTATTTGAATTTTCTAAAAATTTAAATTTATAACTTATTATCATAATGAAAAAAATATTTTTAATTAAAAAAATTAAAAATATGCTTATAAAAATTAACCGGGATTAATTAATGCAGACTAAATTACGAGAAATATTAAAATTCCCTTGTTTTTTTACTTATAAAATTATCGGTTTAGCAAACCCTGAATTATTAGATCAAATAATAAAAGTGATACAAATTCAAATACCTGGAGATTATATACCTCAAGTAAAATCAAGTAATAAGGGTAATTATATCTCTATTTCTATTACAGTGCATGCCGAAAACTTCGCACAAATTGAAAATTTATATTATAATATTAGCAAAATAAATGCAGTAAGAATAGTACTATAATGGTATATCTTTAAAATATAAATAATAATAAAATTTTAATATACTTTAAATAAATAGTACAGCTCCATAAAGAGCCGTACTAAAATAATACTTTTATCTTATATTTTTTTTAATATAAAATAAATTTTTGATTTACAAACTAATAACATTAGCAGCAGATGGTCCTTTTGCTCCTTCAGTAATCTCAAATTCAACACTTTGACCTTCTGCTAAAGTTTTAAATCCATTACTTTGTATAGCCGAAAAGTGAACAAATACATCCTTACTTCCATCTTCTGGAGTAATAAAACCAAATCCCTTAGACTCATTAAACCACTTAACATTACCTTTGATCTTGGACATCTATATTATACCTTCACATAAAAATATACTAAATTAAAAAAAGAACTAAATAATTATAAATGATTTTTATACTGCAAAAAATCAAAAATAATATAAAATTTTTAATAGATTAACATGTAAATCTATTGTTAGCTAGATAACAAACAAATTTAAAAAAATATTTAAAATAAATTCAATAAAACGATTACTACGATTTATTTTAAATACAAAAAAACCCGAAAATTTTCGGGTTTTTTTGTATTTTTCTGGCTTTACCTACTCTCACACGGGGAGACCCCGTACTACCATTGGCGTTGTAACGTTTCACTTCTGAGTTCGGAATGGATTCAGGTGGTACCCTTACACTATTTTGACCAGAAATTTTTTAGTGCTATTATAATATATATATATTAATACAACAATAAATTCAGTAAAACAAGCTTTTATTAAATTTATTTAAAACACCTCTGGTGTTGTAAGGTTAAGCCTCTCGGGTCATTAGTACTAGTTAGCTCAACACATTGCTATGCTTACACATCTAGCCTATCTACGTTGTAGTCTTCAACGTCCCTTCAGTAAACACACAAAATGTTTCAGGGAAGATTTATCTTGGAGCAAGTTTCGTACTTATATGCGTTCAGCACTTATCTTTTCCGCATTTAGCTACCGGGCAATGCCATTGGCATGACAACCCGAACACCAGTGATGCGTCCACTTCGGTCCTCTCGTACTAGAAGCAGCCCCCCTCAATCTTCCAACGTCCACGGCAGATAGGGACCGAACTGTCTCACGACGTTCTAAACCCAGCTCGCGTACCACTTTAAATGGCGAACAGCCATACCCTTGGGACCTGCTTCAGCCCCAGGATGTGATGAGCCGACATCGAGGTGCCAAACACCGCCGTCGATATGAACTCTTGGGCGGTATCAGCCTGTTATCCCCGGAGTACCTTTTATCTGTTGAGCGATGGCCCTTCCATACAGAACCACCGGATCACTAAGACCTGCTTTCGCATCTGCTCGCGTCATCACGCTCACAGTCAAACTGGCTTATGCCTTTGCACTAACCTCACGATGTCCAACCGTGATTAGCCAATCTTCGTACTCCTCCGTTACTCTTTGGGAGGAGACCGCCCCAGTCAAACTACCTACCAGACACTGTCTCTGCACCGGATAACGGCGCTAGGTTAGAATTTCGAATTTTAAAGGGTGGTATTTCAAGATTGACTCCATTAAAACTAGCGTTTTAACTTCAAAGTCTCCCACCTATCCTACACATTAAAATTCAGAATTCAGTGTCAAGCTATAGTAAAGGTTCACGGGGTCTTTCCGTCTTGCCGCGGATATACTGCATCTTCACAGCAATTTCAATTTCACTGAGTCCCAGGTGGAGACAGCCTGGCCATCATTACGCCATTCGTGCAGGTCGGAACTTACCCGACAAGGAATTTCGCTACCTTAGGACCGTTATAGTTACGGCCGCCGTTTACCGGGGCTTCAGTTCAGAGCTTTAAGTTTACACTTTAACTCCTTCGATTAACCTTCCGGCACCGGGCAGGCGTCACACCGTATACTTCCACTTTCGTGTTTGCACAGTGCTGTGTTTTTAATAAACAGTTGCAGCCAGCTGGTATCTTCGACTAGATTCAGCTAAAGGAGTAAATCCTATCACTTAAAACTAGCGTGCCTTCTCCCGAAGTTACGGCACTATTTTGCCTAGTTCCTTCACCTGGGTTCTCTCAAGCGCCTTAGTATTCTCTACCTAACTACCTGTGTCGGTTTGAGGTACGATTTAATTTTATCTGATGCTTAGAGGCTTTTCTTGGAAGCGTGGTATTAGTTACTTCATCAATTTAATGATTCGTCATCATGCCTCAGATTAAAGATAATCGGATTTGCCTAATTATCATACCTACACATTTAAACCGAGATATCCGTCACTCGGATAACCTAACCTTCTTCGTCCCCCCTTCGCAATAAAACTAAGCACAGGAATATTAACCTGTTTTCCATCGACTACGCTTTTCAGCCTCGCCTTAGGGGTCGGCTTACCCTGCCCCGATTAACGTTGGACAGGAAACCTTAGTTTTTCGGCGAGCAGGTTTTTCACCTGCTTTATCGTTACTCATGTCAGCATTCGCACTTCTGATACCTCCAACATACTTTACAATACATCTTCATTGGCTTACAGAACGCTCCCCTACCCAGCAACACTTTTAAAGTTTGCTGCCGCAGCTTCGGTGCATAGTTTGAGCCCCGTTACATCTTCCGCGCAGGCCGACTTGACCAGTGAGCTATTACGCTTTCTTTAAATGATGGCTGCTTCTAAGCCAACATCCTGGCTGTTTATGCCTTCCCACATCGTTTCCCACTTAACTATGACTTTGGGACCTTAGCTGGCGGTCTGGGTTGTTTCCCTCTCCACAACGAACGTTAGCACCCGCTGTGTGTCTCCCGTGATAACATTCTACGGTATTCGGAGTTTGCATCGGATTGGTAAGCCGGGATGGCCCCCTAACCGAAACAGTGCTCTACCCCCGAAGATGAATTCACGAGGCGCTACCTAAATAGCTTTCGGGGAGAACCAGCTATCTCCCGGTTTGATTGGCCTTTCACCCCTAGCCACAAGTCATCCGCTGATTTTTCAACATCAGTCGGTTCGGTCCTCCAGTTGGTTTTACCCAACCTTCAACCTGCTCATGGCTAGATCACCGGGTTTCGGGTCTGTACCCTGAAACTTAACGCCTATTTAGGACTCGGTTTCCCTTCGGCTCCCCTATATGGTTAACCTTGCTACAGAGTACAAGTCGCTGACCCATTATACAAAAGGTACGCAGTCACATTACAAAATTCTTTAATGCTTCCACTGCTTGTACGTATATGGTTTCAGGTTCTATTTCACTCCCCTCGCCGGGGTTCTTTTCGCCTTTCCCTTACGGTACTAGTTCACTATCGGTCAGTCAGGAGTATTTAGCCTTGGAGGATGGTCCCCCCATATTCAAACAGGATTTCTCGTGTCCCGCTCTACTTCTTGAACCCACAAAATAAGTTATTTCATATACTGGGCTATCACCATGTATCGCTGAGTTTTCCAAAACATTCTATTATAACGTATTTTGATTATAGTTCTAGGCTTTTCCCTTTTCGCTCGCCACTACTTAGGGAATCTCGGTTGATTTCTTTTCCTCAAGGTACTTAGATGTTTCAGTTCCCTTGGTTAGCTTTATTAATTTATTTAATTCAATTAATAATGATACAAAAATGTATCGGGTTTCCCCATTCGGAAATCGACGGTTATAACGCTTCATATCAGCTTACCGACGCTTTTCGCAGATTAGCACGTCCTTCTTCGCCTCTGACTGCCAAGGCATTCACCATATACGCTTATTTGCTTAACCTTACAACCCACAGGTGTCTTTTTTTTGTATATAAAATTAATTTATATGCTTGTTTTCCGAATTTTTAAAGAGCATTTATTAAAGATTTATATTTTAATTATTTATTTTTTATTTCTTGCGTTAAGAGTAACACAATAATTTAAATTAGTACATATTATTTTTTAAAATAATTTTATTTTTGTCCCTTAGGGGATTTGAACCCCTGTTGCCGCCGTGAAAGGGCGATGTCCTGACCTCTAGACGAAAGGGACTTCAAATGTTTAAAACATTATAATAAATAATACAGATAGCAAAAAAAGAGTCAAGTATTTTTTTAAATTAAATTAATATACATTAAATATAAAGTTAAATACTTTAAGTAGTTTTATTAACAAATTTAGTATAAAAAATAGTTATAAAAAATTATTTAATTTATGATTGTTTTTTATTCAAAATATCTATAATATAATCAGTTTTAGGAAATATATTGTGCCATTCTAAAAAAGAATAAGCTGCTTGAAAAACTAACATACCTATTCCGTTAGAAATTAATTTAGAACCTATTTTAGCCGACCAACTGATGAATGGTGTATCAACAACATCATAATTCATATCATAGAAAAAAGTTTGATCACTGAGAACAGATAGAGGTACAAAATCTTCTTTTACGACATTTCTTGATACAGCATTAATAACTAAATTAAAATAATTCTCTTTAAAATTATTTTTTTCAAAAATATAAATGTTTCCATATTTACTAAATTGTTCTACCAAACGTTTAGCATTTGAGAGAGTTCGATTTAAAATATACACTGTACAATTTAAAGATAAAATTGAAAATAAAATTCCCTTGACTGCCCCACCTGCACCAATAATTAATATAGAAAAACCTTTTTTTATAAAATTTATCCTTTGTAAATCAGATAATAAACCTATACCATCAGTATTATCTCCTAAAATAGTTGTATTATCAATTTTTTTTAGAGTATTTACAGAATGAGCTATTTTAGCACGTTCAGTTAACTTGTTAGAAAAAAAGTATGCTTCTTCTTTAAATGGAGCTGTAACATTAGCTCCCTTAAGATTGTTTTTAAAAAAATTATAAACAAGCAAAGAGAACTGATTCAACGGAATATTTACAGCTTTATAAATGTGAAGAATATGTGTTTGTTTTTTGAATAACTTATGAATTAAAGGAGATTTACTGTGATTAATAGGATTTCCAAATAAAGCATAATTAAAGTTTTTAAATGTTTGCATGACGAATAAATTTGCCGTTGATGATATTAATTATTGTAGAAGGATTTTTTTCAGAACCAATTTTTCCATTAAGTAATGGAAATTTCTTTCCAAAAATTCTACAAATATCTTCTGTAGTAAGACATGGAGGCATATTAGAGAAATTAGCACTAGTTGAAATTAAAGCTTTTCCAAAAATATTACATAATTTAATTATACTAAAATGATTACTAATTCGCACCGCGACAGTATTAAAATGACCTGTTAACCAATGAGGTGCAGAAATACTGGCAGGAACTAAAAATGTTACCGGACCAGGCCACTGCATGAGCATATCTTTCTTTTTCTTAATCGATAAACTATTCTCATTAATATAATTTTTTATTTGATTATAATGAGAAGCAACTAATATAAGTCCTTTTTTAATACTCCTTTTTTTTAATTTTAACAACTTTTTAACAGCTTTTTTATTATCTGGATCGCATCCTAAACCAAACATAGCTTCTGTAGGATAAGCAATAACATTACTATTGTATAACTCTTGTATGCAATAAATTAACGAAGTTAAAAAGATATTTTTATTCACTTAAAACCTCGCATCAAAATTTATAAAATAAAAACAATTTATTTTTAAAAAATTAATGAACACTGTTAATTTTAAAATTAAATAATACATTTTCAAGTTTTTTATAAACTAATTCACACCCGGGAATATTAAATAATATAATTAATACAATCCATTTAAAATCTTCAAGATCTAATTCAGTAATATCAAGCGCCATAATTTTTTCAATAATTATTTCACGTGTATCCAACGTCAAAATTTCTAATTGCTCTAAAAAAAATATAAAACCACGACAATCTACGTTAATCTTAAAAAGTTCTTCTGTAGTATAAACACGAGTTGATATATAATTTAAATTTGTATCAAAAGCAGAAATAATATTTTTTTTACAACAAGATAAATTTTTAAGCCAACGCAAAGCGTTATAAATATCTTGTTTTTTAAAACCTATATCCGATAAATCATTAGTAACACTTTCATAATCAATAGAAACTTCTGACTCATTATGAATATAAGTTTCAAACAAATATATTAATATCTCAAACATTATATCCTCAATTATACATTAAAATTTAGATTTTTAGTAATACAAGCTTATATGTTATTTTTTTAAAATTTACCTATAAATATGATATATTGAACCAATAATAAATTTAATAAAAAACCTTTTAAAAGTATACTTTTAATTATAAAAAAAAAGTTTATACTAATATACAAAATTAAATTATTGTAAATTCAAATATATGTCTGTTTTAAAAATATTGCGCTATCCTAATCAACGATTAAGATTGATAGCCGAACCAGTAATTAAAATTAATTCTAAGGTACATAATATCATTGATAACATGATTGAAACAATGCATCAAGAAGAAGGAATTGGTTTAGCAGCAACTCAGGTAGATATTCAATTACAAATTGTAGTCATTAGTAAACTTGATGAGAAAAAAGATAATTTGGTACTTATAAATCCTAAAATAATTGAAAAAAAGGGAAATATTAGCATTGAAGAAGGTTGTTTATCAATTCCAGAATATCGTGCTTTTGTGCCTCGTTCTAACTATATTAAAGTTCAAGCTCTTAATTCCCATGGAAATAATATCGAAATAGAAGCTAATTCACTGCTTTCTATTTGTATACAACATGAAGTTGATCATTTACAAGGGAAATTATTTATTGATTATCTTTCTGAGCTGAAGAAATCTAGAATTCAAAAGAAAATTAAAAAAATAAACAAAAGAAAAAATAAAATTTTTTAAAAATGAGAAAAAATTTGAAAACATTAAAAATTATTTTTGCTGGAACTGATCATTTTTCAGAACAACATTTAAACGCACTAATTCAAAAAAAATATAAAATAATAGCAGTAATTTCTCAGCCAGATCGTTTTCTTGGAAGAGGGCTAAAAAAAGTTTTTTCTCCGGTAAAAATGCTTTCTATAAAAAATAAAATTCCTATCATTCAACCAATAACATTGAACAATAAAAAAATTCAAAAAAAAATATCAAATTTTAATGCAGATATTATGATAGTAGTTTCATACGGTCAAATCATACCTAAAGAAATATTAACTATGTTTTTAAAAGGTTGTATTAATTTACATCCATCATTACTTCCTAGATGGAGAGGTCCAACACCTATTCAATCATCTATTTTATTTAATGACAAGGAAACAGGTATAAGTATTATTAAAATGAACGAAAAAATTGATGACGGAAATATAATATATTCATCAAATTGTCAAATATCATCTAAGGATACTACAGAAACATTATCTTTCAAATTAGCAAAAATAGGAATTCAAGGTCTATTAAAAACTTTAGAAAAAATTAATAATAATGATATTTTTGAAATAAAACAAAATGAAAAATATGTTACTTTTTCAAAAAAAATTTTTAAAAAAAATGCTTTATTAGATTGGAATAAAGAAGCTCATTTTTTAGAAAGATTAATACGCGCTTTTAATCCTTGGCCAATATGTTATTTTATCGTTGATACAATAGTTGTACGAGTTTGGGAAGCAACAGTTATAACTAATATCCAATCAAATGTTAATATAGGAGAAATCCTTTGTTATAACAAATATGGTATTCAAATACAAACAGCTAAGAATATATTAAACATCCAAAAAATACAGTTCCCAGGAAAAAAAATTGCTCATGTTAAAACAATGCTAGATTCTAAAAAAAATTTTTTTTGTCTTAAAAAAATTATATAAATATAAAAAAATTTTTAATTATTTCTAAAAAATGAGCAAACGGTATATTTCCGTTTGCTTTAAATTTTATCTTTTTAAAAAATTAATTTTTATTAACTTTTTTTAATTAATTTTGTGTTTTTTACTCGATCAACTAATTCAATATAAGCCATGGGAGCTTTATCTCCAGATCGAAATCCGCATTTTAAAATTCGAGTATAACCACCAGGTCGATCATTAAAAAGAGGTCCTAAATTTTTAAATAATTTTGTTACTACTTCATTATTACGAATTCTAGAAAAAATTAATCTTCTATGAGCTATAGTATCAATTTTAGACATAGTAATAATCGGCTCGACGACTCTGCGTAATTCTTTTGCTTTTGCTAACGTTGTTTTAATAATTTCATTTAAAAATAAAGAACACGCCATATTTTTAAAAATAGATTTTCGGTGATCACTATTACAATTTAATTTTCGACCAATTTTTCGATGTCGCATACACTATACTCCTCTTAAAAAAGTTATATTTTTTTAAACTTTTTATTCAATATATTATTCATCTAAAAGAGATGACGGAGGCCATTTTTCCAATTTCATTCCTAATGATAAATTTCGAGAAGCTAATATATCTTTAATTTCTGTTAATGATTTTTTCCCTAAATTAGGAGTTTTTAAAAGTTCTACTTCAGTTTTTTGTACCAAATCTCCAATATAGTGTATTGCTTCTGCTTTAAGGCAATTTGCAGAGCGAACTGTCAATTCTAAATCATCAACAGGACGTAATAAAATTGGATCAAATTCCGGTTTCTCTTCTTTAATTTCTGGCTCTCTAACATGCCTTAAATCTACAAATGCTTCTAATTGTTCAGACAAAATAGTAGCAGCTCTACGAATGGCTTCTTCAGGATCAATAGTTCCATTAGTTTGCATTTCAATAATTAATTTATCTAAATCGGTTCTTTGCTCTACGCGAGCTGCTTGTACGTTATAAGAAATGCGTTCTATCGGACTAAAACATGCATCTACTAATAAACACCCTATAGATCTTGTATCATCTTCTATATGAATTCGAGAAGCAGCAGGAATATAACCTCTTCCACGTTGAACTTTAATTCTCATTTGAATAGAAGAATTATCATTAGTTAAATGACAAATTATATGATCTGGCTTAATAATTTCAACATCTCCATCATGCTGAATGTCAGCAGCAACAACAGAACCAATGCCTGATTTCTTTAAAAATAAAAAAACTTCATCTTTTCCATGTACTCGAACAGACAATTCTTTTAAATTTAATAAAATTTCTAAAATATCTTCTTGAACACCTTCTTTCGTACTGTACTCATGCAATACTCCATCAATCTCTACTTCTGTTACTGCACATCCAGGCATAGAAGAAAGAAGAATTCTACGAAGAGCGTTTCCAAGTGTATGACCAAATCCTCTTTCTAAAGGCTCTAACGTAACCTTAGCATGAGTAGGAGTAATTTGTTCAATTTCTACTAAACGAGGTTTTAAAAAACCCATAATAGAACTCTGCATAACGTCCTCTCGATAAGTAGAAAATTCTATTTAGAATAAAGTTCTACAATTAAATGTTCGTTAATTTCTGCAGATAAATCAGAACGTTCAGGAAATCTTTTAAATATACCTTCCATTTTTTTGCTATCTACTTCTATCCAAATCGGCTTTTCTCTCTGTTCATAAAGATCTAAAGATGCTTTTATGCGAGATTGATTTTTAGATTTATTTCTTATAGAAATTTGATCTTGAGGAGAAACTTGATATGAAGCAATATTTACAATACGACTGTTAACTTGAATAGATTTATGATTAATTAACTGTCTTGATTCAGAACGAGTGCACCCAAATCCCATACGATAAACTACATTATCAAGACGTCTTTCCAGTAATTTTAATAAATTCTCTCCAGTATTACCTTTTAAACGAGAAGCTTTTTTATAATATATTCTAAATTGACGCTCTAAAATACCATAAAGTCGACGAACTTTCTGTTTTTCACGCAATTGTATTGCATAATCAGATAATCTAGGTTTTCTAACACCATGCTGTCCAGGTGGATGCTCTAACTTGCATTTTGAATCTATGGGGCGAAATCCAGATTTTAAGAATAAATCAGTACCTTCACGTCGACTTAGCTTTAATTTAGGACCTAAATATTTTGCCATTTTTTTTCTCCAAATATTCCTTAGAATTTAAACACGACGCTTTTTAGGAGGACGGCAACCATTATGCGGAATAGGCGTTACATCAGTGATATTTGTGATGCGAAAGCCCGCAGAATTTAAAGCTCTAATAGTAGATTCTCTTCCGGGACCAGGACCTTTTACCATAACCTCTAAATTTTTTATTCCGTAATCTTTAACTATTTCAGAACATTTTTCTGCTGCAATTTGCGCAGCAAATGGGGTAGACTTGCGTGAACCCCTAAATCCAGAACCTCCAGAAGTAGCCCAGCCTAAAGTATTACCTTGTCTATCAGTAATAGTAACAATAGTATTGTTAAAAGATGCGTGAATATGAGCTATCCCATCTGTAATTTGTTTTTTAATACGTTTTCGTGTTCGAACAGTTGAATTCTTAACCATATGTGAAATTACCTAATTATTTTTTTATCGCCTTTCGCGGACCCTTGCAAGTACGTGCATTGGTTTTAGTTCTTTGTCCGCGGACTGGAAGTCCTCTACGATGACGTAAACCCCGATAACAATTCAAATCAATCAAACGTTTAATATTTAAAGTTTTTTCTCTTCTTAAATCACCTTCAACAACATACTTTGCAACATTTTCTCTTAACACATCTATTTGAGATTCCTTTAAATCTATTATTTTAATTTTCTCAGAAATTTTGGAATCATGACAAATCTTTTTAGATAATTTTCTGCCTATTCCATATATAGCTGTTAACGCAATTACAGCATGTTTATTTTCAGGAATATTAATGCCAGCAATACGAGCCATTTATAAATCCTTTTTTTATTTACTAAAATTAAAAATATAGTAAGTACTTAATATATATTATTTCAATAATAAATTTTTTAAAAAAATTTTAATTCATGTGCTTCTAGCCTTGACGCTGTTTATGCTTCGGATCATTACTGCAAATAACACGTACAACATTGTTTCTTCGTACTATTTTACAATCACGACATAAAGTTTTAACAGATGCTTTGACTTTCATTAGATTTCTCCGGAATTCTTAAAAATCATTGAAATTTACTTAAAAATTAGCTTTTTTTAACATTGCATCGTATTTACTAGACATAATCAAAGTTTGAATTTGGACAATAAATTCCATGATCACTACAACTACAATTAATAAAGACGTACCTCCAAAATAAAAAGGTACATTCATAGCACTTCTCATAAATTCTGGTATTAAACAAATAAAAGAAATATATAAAGAGCCAAAAAAAGTTAATCTCATCATTATTACATTAATATATTTAGCAGTTTGCTCACCAGGACGAATACCTGAAATGAAAGCACCTGACTTTTTTAAATTATCTGCAGTTTCACGAGGATTAAACATTAATCCAGTATAAAAAAAGCAAAAAAATATTATAGAAACAACATATAATACTAAATATAAAGGTTGATTAGGTTGAAAATAAAAGGCAATAATTTTTATTATGTGCCATTTATCATCTATATTAAACCAAGATATAATAGTAGCAGGGAAAAGCACTACACTTGAAGCAAATATTGCCGGAATAACACCAGACATATTAATTTTTAAAGGCAAATGTGTACTCGGAGTTGAATAAATACGACGACCTCGTTGACGTTGAGCATAATTAACAATTATTTTTCTTTGACTTCTTTCAATGAAAACTACAAAAAAAATTACTGAAAAAATTAAAAACAAAATAAAAAAGAAAATTATAAAATTTAAATTACCTTGTCTAGTTTGTTCAATAGTATGAATAATTGCAGAAGGCAATCCTGCTATTATACCTATGAAAATGATAATAGAGATACCATTTCCAATACCACATTCTGTAATAAGTTCACCTAACCACATTAAAAACATAGTTCCAGTAACCAAAATAATAACAGCAGTAAAATAAAAATAAAAATCAGAATGTATTACAATATGATGCATACTTGATACACTCGATAAACCTGTAACAACTCCTATAGACTGAAATAATGCCAAGATCAAAGTAGCATATCTTGTATACTGATTAATTTTATGACGTCCAGATTCTCCTTCTTTTTTTAGTTCACTTAAAAAAGGTATTACTAAAGTTAGTAATTGCATTATAATAGAAGCTGATATATAAGGCATAATACCTAAAGCAAAAATAGAAGCACGACTTAAAGCACCACCAGAAAACATATTAAACATTTCAACAATAGTGCCTTTATGATCATTTAAAATTTTAGATAAAATCGTGGTATCAATTCCTGGAATAGGAATAAAAGATCCAATACGAAAAATAATTAGCGCAATGATTACGAAAATAATTCTTTTTTTTAATTCAATAATACTTTTTTGAGAATTTTTAAGATTTAATCCCAATGTCTTAATCATTATTTACCGATTATCCTTCAATTTTTCCACCATGATTTTCAATTGTAGCGCGAACAGACTTTGTCACGCGTAATCCTTTTAATATTAATGACGTTTTTAGTTCTCCAGAATAAATAATTTTTACATATTTAATATTTTTATTAATAATTCTTTCTTTTTTTAAAACATTCAAATCAATCAAATTAGTAGATAAATTAGATATATCTGACAAACGAACTTCTTCTGTAACAGCTTTCTTGCGAGATTTAAATCCAAATTTAGGCAGTCTTCTATACAAAGGCATTTGACCCCCTTCAAACCCACGATTAACATGACCTCCGGATCTAGATTTTTGACCTTTATGTCCCCGTCCTGCAGTTTTTCCAAAACCTGAACCAATTCCGCGACCTAATCTTTTTCGATTTTGGCGAGATTTATATGCGGGAGAAATAGTATTTAAATGCATTTACAATGACTCCTCTTGTTCTTGTACTTTTAAAATATATGATATTTTTTTAATCATGCCTCGAATTGCAGGGTTGTCTTGACGTATTACGCTATGTCCAATACGTTTTAACCCAAGTCCAAACAAAATTTTTTTATGTTTAGGTATGCGACCTATTTTACTTTTAATTTGAGTTATTTTAATATTTTTCATGAATTAATACTTATCCTAATATTTCTTTAATAGATTTATTTCTTTTAGCAGCTATCATTTCTGGAGATTTCATATTAATTAAACCATTCATTGTCGCACGAACAACATTAATAGGATTTGTTGATCCATAGGTTTTAGCTAATACATTATGTATGCCAGCAACTTCTAATACAGCACGCATAGCTCCACCTGCTATAATTCCAGTTCCGTCTGATGCAGGTTTCATAAAAATATTAGATCCTGTATGAGACCCTTTTAAAGAATGCTGTAAAGTTTTATTTACCAATGGTATACTAATCATACTACGTCGTGCTTTTTCCATAGCTTTTTGAATAGCTGCTGGTACTTCGCGTGCCTTTCCATAACCAAAACCTACACGACCCTCTCCATTTCCAACTACTGTTAATGCTGTAAATGAAAATATTCGCCCACCTTTAACTGTTTTTGAAACTCGGTTAACAGTAATTAATTTTTCTTGTAGTTCATTATTATTTTTTTTTTCTGTATTAACCATTCTATATTTTACCTTAAAACTTTAATCCAAAATTACGAGCAGAATCTGCTAGTGTTTTTATACGTCCATGGTACTTAAAACCTGACCGATCAAAAGAAACTTTAAGAATACCTTTTGACAAAGATCGCTGAGCAATAACCTTACCAATAACTTCTGAAGCTTCTTTATTTCCAGTATATTTCAAATTTAATTTGATATTTTTTTCTAAAGTAGAAGCACAAACTAACACCTTAGAATCAGGAGAAATTACCTGAGCATACATATGACGAGAGGTACGATGAACAACTAAACGTACTGCATTTAACGATTTAATTTTACAACGCGTTTTAAAAGATCGACGTATACGAGAATTTGTTTTTTTATTTTTAAAAAACATCATTTTACTTTTTCTTAGCCTCTTTTATATGTATAGTTTCGTCTGAATAACGTATGCCTTTTCCTTTATAAGGCTCTGGCTTTCTATAAGACCTTAAATTAGCAGCGATTTGACCAACTAATTGTTTATCTATTCCTTTAATGATAATCTCTGTAGGAGATATAACCTCTACGTTAATATCAGGAGGCAAAGTATATAAAATAGGATGAGAATAACCCAAAACCATATGAACAATATTTTCCTTTACTATAGATACACGATATCCTACTCCAGAAAACTGTAATTTCTTAAAAAATTTTTCTGATACTCCTGTAACCATTGAACTAACAAGTGCTCTTGAAGTACCCGCTTGAGCCCAACCATCAGAAAATCCAGGACGTGCGGAAAAAACTATTGTATAATTTGAATATTTTACTTCAACTGCATCATGAATAATCCGCTTAAGATGACCATATTTTCCCTTGACAGATATTAATTGTTGATTTAACTGAACTTGAATATTTTCAGGAACATGAATTGGACGCTTCGCAATACGAGACATTTTTCCTCCATTAAGCTACGTAGCATATAACTTCACCACCAAGACCAAGCCGACGCGCCATACTATCTGTCATAACACCTTGAGATGTAGATATAACTGCAATTCCCAAACCTGCCATTATCTTAGGTAAATCATTTCTTTTCTTATATATTCGTAAACTAGGGCAACTTACGCGTTGAATTTTTTCAATAACGGCTTTTCCTTTAAAATATTTTAAAAATATTTCCAATTCTAACTTTTTATGACCTTGAACATTAAAATCCTGAATATAACCTTCTTTTTTTAATAATACTAAAATAGCATTTTTTAAATTTGAAAAAGGCATTTTAACGGAATTTTTATTAGCTGATTGTCCATTCCGAATACGAGTGAGCATATCTGCTACGGGATCTTGCATACTCATTTTGAACTCCAAAAAAATTATACAATATATTTTACCAACTAGCTTTTTTTAAACCTGGAATTTCACCCTTCATAGCAGCTTCTCTAACCTTGATACGACTTAATCCAAATTTTCGTAAAAAAGCATGAGGACGACCAGTTTGACGACATCTATTTCTTTGACGTGAAGGACTGGAATCACGAGGAAATTTTTGTAGTTTAAGAACAGCATTCCAACGATCTTCTTCAGAAAATTTGATGTTGCCTATAATATTTTTTAATTCAGTACGTTGTACATAAAATTTATTAGCTAATTTTAAACGTTTTTTTTCACGTTCTTTCATTGATTGTTTTGCCATAAAATACCTTATAATAATTTACTTACGAAATGGAAAATTAAAAGAAGATAATAATATTCGACCTTCTTCATTAGATTTTGCAGTAGTAGTAATAGTAACATCTAAACCACGAATACGATCAATTTTATCATAATCAATTTCAGGAAAAATAATTTGTTCTCGTATTCCTAAACTATAATTTCCTCTTCCATCAAAAGATTTAATTGATAATCCTCTAAAATCTCGAATACGTGGAATAGCAATTGTAATCAAACGTTCTAAAAAGTCCCATTTTCTTTGACCACGTAATGTTACCTTGCAACCAATTGGATAACCTTGTCGAATTTTAAAACTAGAAACAGATTTTCTTGCTTTAGTAATAAATGGTTTTTGACCAGATATTAGCGTTAAATCTGATACGGCATTAGATAAAATTTTTTTATCTGATGCTGCAGCGCCAACTCCCATGTTTAAAATTATCTTGTCAATCTTAGGAACTTGCATTATGGAGGTATAATTCAACTCTTTCATAAGATTTTTAATTACTGTACACTTGTAATAATCATATAAAGTTGCCATTTAAAGACTCCAAATTATTTAATAATCTTTCCGTTGGATTTAAAAAATCGTACTTTTTTACCTTCTTCGAATCTAAAACCAACTCGATCAGCTTTATTAGATTCTGAATTGAAAATAGCAACATTTGATATTTGAATAGGTGCTTCTTTTTCAATAATACCACCGCTTTTATTTTGAGATGGAATTGGTTTTTGATGTTTTTTAATTAAATTTACACCATCAATAATTACCTTATTTGAAGGTAAAACATTTTTAATTGTACCTTTTTTTCCTTTATGTTTTCCAATTAAAATAATAATTTTATCATTTCGACGCAACTTTGCTGCCATTTTTAATCCTCTAAAACTTTAATATTATAAAACTTCAGGAGCTAATGAAATAATTTTCATAAATTTTTCGTTTCTTAGCTCACGAGTGACAGGTCCAAAAATACGTGTCCCAACTGGCTGTTCATTATTATTTAAAATAACGCAAGCGTTACTATCAAAGCGAATAACAGAACCATCGGTTCGTCTCACACCCTTTTTAGTTCGAACAACTACAGCTTTTAATACTTCTCCTTTTTTTACTTTTCCTTTTGGTATAGCCTCTTTAATAGTAATTTTAATGACATCACCAATATTAGCGTATCGTCTTCGCGAACCACCTAATACTTTAATGCACATCGCAGAACGAGCGCCGGAATTATCAGCTACATTTAAAATCGTTTGTTCTTGAATCATATATTTATATAATCCTAAATTATAAAAATTATAAATTTAATAACTTTAATATTAAATTCACCATAAATTAACATAAAACATGAGCAGACCTAAGTTTGTTCATGTTTTTTAAAATTTTTTAAAAAATTGTTTTTTCAACAATTCTAACTAAAACCCAAGATTTTGTTTTAGAAATGGGCCTAGATTCGCGAATTTCTATTAAATCACCGATGGAACACTCATTTTTTTCATCATGAATATGAAGTTTAGTAGTTTTTTTAACAAACTTTCCATAAATTGCATGCTTTACAAAACGCTCAATTGAGACAACTGCAGATTTTTTCATTTTATTACTGGTCACGCGACCTTGTAAAGTACGAATTTTTGACATTATTTATATACTCTTTTCTGTTAATAACATCTTTACTTGCGCAATGTTTTTTTTAACCTTACGCAGCAAATGAGATTGTTTTAATTTTCCAGAAGCAGACTGCATACGTAGATTAAATTGCTCACGTAATAAATGAGAAAGCTCTGTCTTAAGATCTTTCAAACTTTTTTTACGAAATACTAATATTTCCTTCATTAAATCACCGTTTTTTTTATAAACATCGTTTTAATAGGCAACTTTGCTGATGCTAATCTAAATGCCTGACGCGATTCTTCTTCAGAAACTCCATCTAATTCGTAAAGAATCTTTCCTGGCTGAACTAAAGCAACCCAATATTCTACGTTTCCTTTTCCTTTTCCCATTCTAACTTCTAATGGTTTTTGAGTTATAGGTTTATCGGGGAAAATACGTATCCACATCTTTCCTTGTCTCTTGATGCACCTTGTTATAGCTCTACGAGCAGATTCAATTTGCCGAGCAGTTAAACGTCCTCGATCAATAGCTTGTAATCCAAAAGTACCAAAACTTACGTGATGACCAACAGAAATTCCACGATTGCGACCTTTATGCATTTTACGAAATTTAGTACGTTTTGGCTGTAACATTTTACTCACCTTACTTACGATTTTTACGATTATATCTTTTGACTTGAAGAGAAGGTTTTTCTAATTTTTCGATAGCTGACATACCACCTAATATTTCACCTTTAAAAATCCATACTTTTACACCTATTACTCCGTATGTTGTATGTGCTTCTGAAATGCTATAATCAATGTCTGCACGAAGAGTATGCAATGGCACTCTGCCTTCTCTATACCATTCTCTACGAGCAATTTCAGCGCCACCTAAACGACCACTTACTTCAATTTTTATACCTTTCGCCCCTTGTCTCATAGCATTTTGGACAGACCTTTTCATCGCTCTACGAAACATAACACGTCTTTCTAATTGAGCACAAATACTGTCAGAAACTAATTTTGCATTTAATTCTGGCTTACGCACTTCAGAAATATTTATTTGTGCTGGAACACCAGTTATTTTGGCAATTATATTTCTTAACTTTTCTACATCCTCTCCTTTTTTACCAATAACAATGCCTGGTCTAGATGTATAAATAGTAACGCGAATACTTTTAGCAGGTCTCTCAATAACAATTCTTGCAACCGATGCTTTAATCAATTCTTTCATTAAAAATTGACGAACTTTATAATCGCTATCTAATTGATTAGCAAAATCTTTAGTATTGGAAAACCATATAGAATTCCATTTTTTAATTATGCCTAAACGCATACCATTAGGGTGAACTTTTTGACCCATTACCGATTCTCCAAAATTAACGATCAGACACAATTACAGTAATGTGACTAGTACGCTTTAAAATACGATCTGCTCTGCCCTTAGCACGCGGCATCATTCTCTTTAATGTAGAACCTTCATTAACAAAGATATTTTTTATTATTAAGCAATCTACATCCACTCCATCGTTATGCTCTGCATTAGCTATAGCAGATTCAAGTACTTTTCTAACTAAAATAGAAGCTTTTTTTTGATTAAAACTTAAAATATTTAACGCTTTTGATACTTTTCTGCCACGAATTAAATTTGTAATTAAACGAATTTTCTGAGCAGAAGATTTTGCTTGTCGATGATGAGCTAGAATTTCCATTTATCCCTCTTAAAATTATTTTTTTTTGACTTTTTTATCAGCAGTATGTCCTCTATAAGTACGAGTTAAAGAAAACTCACCTAATTTATGACCAACCATTTCTTCAGTAATAAAAACGGGTATATGATGACGCCCATTATGCACAGATATTGTCAAACCTACCATATCAGGAAAGATTGTTGAACGTCTTGACCAAGTTTTTAAGGGTTTTTTATCATTTAAACTTACTGATTTTTTTATTTTTTTTAATAAATTTGCATCAATAAAAGGACCTTTTTTTAACGAACGCGGCATACATAATTCTCTATAGTTATTTATGACGATGACGTAAAATAAATTTTTCAGTGCGTTTATTATTACGGGTTTTTTTACCCTTAGTTTGTATCCCCCACGGGGTTACTGGATGTTTTCCAAAATTTCTACCTTCACCACCTCCATGGGGGTGATCTACAGGATTCATAGCAGTACCGCGAACAGTAGGACGAATACCAATCCAGCGCGAAGCACCTGCTTTTCCTAATACCTTTAACATATGTTCAGAATTTCCTACTTCTCCAATAGTAGCTCTGCAATTAGATTCAACTTTTCTCATTTCTCCAGAACGTAATCTTAAAGTTGCATAACCTTTATCAAAAGCTACTAATTGAACATAGCTTCCTGCTGAACGAGCTATTTGTCCGCCTTTGCCTGGTTTTATTTCTACATTATGAATGAACGTTCCAACAGGAATATTTTTAATTAAAGAAGCATTACCTATTTTAATAGGAACATTAATGCCTGAAATTATTGTATCTCCTATTTTTATATTTTTTGGAGCTAAAATATAATTTCTTGTACCATCTTTATATAAAATCAAAGCAATATTAGCAGAACGATTAGGATCGTATTCTAATCTTTCTATAATTGCATTAATATTATCTTTCTTTCTTTTAAAATCTATAATACGATAAGCTCTTTTATGACCTCCACCAATATGGCGAGTTGTAATTCTACCATTATTATTTCGTCCGCCACTTTTACTATTTTTTACAACTAGTAAAGAATGTGGTTTTCCTTTATATAACTGCTTATTTATAACCTTAATAACATGACGACGCCCTGGCGATGTCGGCTTGCATTTAACAATTGCCATTAATTAATCCTCTAACTACTCTATATTTCCAATAAAATCTAATTTTTGTCCTTTTTTTACTTTAATATAAGCTTTTTTCCAACTATTTCGACAAATAAAGCGATTAGATTGACGCTTTTTTTTGCCTTGTACATGAACAGTTTTTACACTATCTACTTCCACGTTAAATAATTTACGTACTGCGCATTTAATTTCATATTTAGTAGAATTTTTAGCTACCTTTAATACCACTGTGCTAAATTTTTCCATAGATATAGATGATTTTTCAGAAATATGAGGAGAAAGTAATATTTTTAATAAACGTTCTTCAGGAATCATAAAAGCATCTCCTCAATTTTTTTTAGCGCTTCAATAGTAATAATAACATTATCAAAAGAAATCAAACTAACCGGATCTATAGAAAACACATCTTTTGCATCAACACAATATAAATTTCTTGACGCAAGAGTCAAATTATTATCTTTTTGATAAGTAATGATAAGAACATTTCTTAAATTAATTTTTTTCAATTTCTCAACTAAAAGCTTTGTTTTTGGAAAATCTAATGAAAATATTTTAAATACAAATAATCTTTTTTGACGTATCAATTCAGAAAAAATACTTTTTAGCGCTCCACGATACATTTTTTTATTAATTTTTTGAGAATGTTCTTGTGGTTTTGCTGCAAATGTAACGCCTCCTGAGCGCCAAATTGGACTTCTTAAAGAACCTGCTCGTGCACGACCAGTACCTTTTTGACGCCATGGTTTTTTGCCTGACCCAGAAACATCAGCACGACTCTTTTGTGCTCTTGTACCTTGACGACGACATGCAGAATAAGCAACAACTACTTGATGGATTAAAGCTTCATTAAAATCGCGACCAAAAATAGCTTCAGAAACACTAAGAAGACTTTGCACGTCTTTAACTACTAATTCCATGCTTAACTCCTTATTTCTCAAACCTTAATAGCTGGTTTAACGATAAGATCGCGACCGGTAGGGCCTGGAACAGCACCTTTTACTAAAAGCAAGTTACGATTTTTATCAATGTGTATTACATTTAAATTTTGTATTGTAACACGATGGTTACCTAGATGACCTGCCATTTTTTTTCCTTTAAAAACTCTGCCAGGAGTTTGATTTTGACCAATAGAACCTGGCACTCTATGAGATAAAGAATTACCATGTGTTGCATCTTGAGTGCGAAAATTCCATCGTTTTACAGTCCCAGAAAAACCTTTTCCTTTAGAAATACCTATAATATCTACTTTTTTTACATTTTCTAAAATACCAATTTCAATCTCTTGACCTATTTTAAAATTTTTACTACTTTGAACTCTAAATTCCCATAAACCACGACCAGGCACTACTCCAGCTTTTAAAAAATGTCCAGATTGTGGTTTTTTAATTTTTCTAATTTTTTTCTCACCAGTTGTTACTTGAATAGCACAATATTTGTCAGTATTTATATTTTTTATTTGTGTAATTCTATTATTTTTTACTTCAATTACAGTAACAGGAATTGAATTACCTTCTTTAGTAAAAATTCGAGTC
Organism: Buchnera aphidicola (Melanaphis sacchari); assembly: GCF_003096055.1. Classification (NCBI taxonomy): domain Bacteria; kingdom Pseudomonadati; phylum Pseudomonadota; class Gammaproteobacteria; order Enterobacterales; family Erwiniaceae; genus Buchnera; species Buchnera aphidicola. The sequence continues at coordinate 77,371 of NZ_CP029161.1, read as the reverse complement.
ATTCCAATTTTTTTTCCAACTAAACCAATCATATTTTTAAACCTTTTAACTTTGCATGTTTGCACAATCAACCTAAACTAATTTGAACATCTACACCGGCAGCAAGATCTAAGCGCATCAGTGCATCAACAGTTTTTTCTGTAGGTTCTACTATATCAATTAGGCGCTTGTGTGTCCGTATTTCATATTGATCACGTGCATCTTTGTTCACATGCGGAGAAATTAAAATAGTGAAACGTTCTTTTCGTGTTGGAAGTGGAATTGGGCCTCTTACTTGCGCACCAGTTCTTTTGGCTGTATCAACAATTTCTGTAGTTGACTGATCAATTAACCTATGATCAAAAGCTTTTAAGCGAATACGAATTCTTTGACTTTGGTTCTGCATCAGACCAAAACTCCGATTTTATTATAAAAAATAAAAATTTCATCTTCTCTCTAAAAAAAATTTTAAAGATTATATGTAATTAATAATTGGTACTATATAACTCCTAAATTAGGAGTATTGTTTAATTTTTAAACTATAAAAATTATTTAATAAATTTATATTTTAAAAAATAGTATTTATATTCTTTTATAAGCATTTTCCTATTACTAAACAAAATCTACAATTAATACTACAAAAGTATTAAAAAATCAAGAAAAGAGCATTTTATACTCTTTTCTCAACAAATTCAAATAAATGCAGCATAAATATTCAATTAAGCTAAAACTTTAGATACTACTCCAGCCCCAACAGTGCGGCCACCTTCACGTATCGCAAAATGCAATCCATCTGCCATTGCAATAGGATGAATTAAAGTAACTGTAACTTTAATATTATCACCGGGCATAACCATTTCTACACCTTCAGGAAGCTTAATAGAACCTGTTACATCAGTAGTTCGAAAATAAAATTGAGGACGATATCCTTTAAAAAAAGGAGTATGACGTCCACCTTCTTCTTTAGATAAAACATATACTTCAGATTCAAATGTTGTATGCGGATGAATACTACCTGGTTTAGCTAAAACTTGACCTCTTTCAATTTCGTCACGTTTTGTACCGCGTAATAAAACACCCACATTTTCTCCAGCACGACCTTCATCTAATAATTTTCTAAACATTTCAACGCCTGTACAGGTCGTTTTAGTTGTTTTTTTAATTCCTACAATTTCTACTTCTTCTCCGACCTTAATAATGCCTTTTTCTACTCTTCCTGTAACTACAGTTCCTCTGCCTGATATAGAAAAAACATCTTCAATGGGCAATAAAAACGGTTGATCGATGGCTCTTTTAGGTTCCGGAATATAATTATCTAAAGACTTAGACAAATCGAGTATTTTTTCTTCCCACTTAGGATCACCCTCTAATGCTTTCAAAGCTGATCCGCGAATAATAGGAGTATCATCTCCTGGAAAATCGTACTGTGTTAATAAATCACGTACTTCCATTTCTACTAATTCTAATAGCTCTTCATCGTCTACCATATCACATTTGTTTAAGAAAACAATAATATAAGGCACTCCAACTTGTCTTCCAAGAAGAATATGTTCACGAGTTTGAGGCATTGGACCATCCGTAGCAGCTACTACTAAGATTGCTCCATCCATTTGAGCTGCTCCAGTAATCATATTTTTTATATAATCAGCATGACCAGGGCAATCTACATGAGCATAATGTCTTAATTCGGTATCATATTCTACATGAGAAGTATTTATTGTAATACCTCTTTCTTTTTCCTCTGGAGCATTATCTATTTGATCGAAAGCACGTGCAGAACCACCATATTTTTTTGATAAAACTGTGGTAATCGCGGCAGTCAAAGTTGTTTTTCCATGATCAACATGTCCAATAGTACCTACATTTATATGAGGTTTTAAACGTTGAAATCTTTCTTTTGACATAATTTTATACCTTATTTATTTTTAAAATTTATAGAAAAATTTAGATTTATATTTAAAATTTTATTTTTCTTTTTTTTGAATAATTAATTCTGAAATATTAGATGGAGCTTCAGTATATTTTAAAAATTCCATAGAATAAGAAGCTCGCCCTTGCGTTTGAGAACGCAAATCAGTGGCATAACCAAACATTTCAGATAAAGGAACGCATGCATTAATAATTTTTCCAATAACTAGATCTTTCATGCCTTCAATTATTCCTCTACGGCGATTTAAATCGCCAATAACATCTCCCATGTAATCATCTGGCGTTTCTACTTCTACTTTCATAATTGGTTCTAACAAAATAGGTTGAGCCCTTTTAAAACCTTCCTTAAAAGCCAAAGAAGCAGCTAGTTTGAATGCTAATTCTGATGAATCTACATCGTGATACGAACCAAAATAAAGTCGAACACCAATATCTACAACTGGATAACCAGCTAAAGGTCCATATTTTAATTGCTCCTGAATTCCTTTATCAATTGCTGAAATATATTCAGTAGGTATTACACCTCCCTTAATATCGTTAACAAATAAATATCCCTTTCCACCTGGATCTAATGGAAATAATTCTATAACAACATGACCATACTGACCACGTCCACCTGATTGTTTAATATATTTTCCTTCAATATTAGTTACTTTATTTAAAATTGTTTCACGATACGCAACTTGCGGTTGACCAATATTCGCATCAACGCTAAATTCTCTTTTCATACGATCAACAATAATTTCTAAATGTAATTCACCCATTCCAGAAATAATTGTTTGATTAGATTCTTGATCAGTTTTTACTCGAAAAGAAGGATCTTCTTTAGCTAATCGATTCAATGCTAAACCCATTTTTTCTTGATCAGCCTTTGTTTTTGGCTCTACTGAAATAGATATTACTGGTTCCGGGAATTCCATACGTTCTAATATAATTGGTTTATTCAAATCGCATAACGTGTCACCAGTAGTAACATCTTTTAAACCAATAGCTGCTGCTATGTCACCTGCATATACTTCTTTTATTTCTTCTCTTTTGTTTGCGTGCATTTGCACAATTCTTCCAAATCGTTCACGTTTAGATTTAACAGAATTAAAAACAGTATCTCCAGATTTTACCATACCTGAATATACTCGGAAAAAAGTTAAATTACCTACAAAAGGATCATTAGCGATTTTAAATGCTAATGCTGAAAAAGAAGATTTATCATCAGAAGATCGAATAGTAATAGTATTTTTTTGATTACAAATACCTTTTACGTCTCGAATATCATTAGGCGCAGGTAAATATTCAATAATTGCATCTAATAATGCTTGTACTCCTTTATTTTTAAAAGCTGAACCGCAAGTAATAAGTATAATTTCATTATTTAAAGATCTTTTACGTAATGCTAATTTTATCTCCTTTTCAGATAATGTCATTCCATTTAAATATTTTTCCATTAATTCTTCGCTAGATTCAGCAGCAGCTTCAATAACGTTTTGATGCCATTTTTCTGATATTTTTAACATATTTTTAGGAATTTCATTATAAGTAAATGTTATTCCTTGGTCAGAATCGTCCCATTTAATGGCTTTCATCTTAATTAAATCTATCACACCTGTAAAATTTTCTTCTGATCCAATTGCTAGTTGTAGTGGTATAGGGTTTGCTCCTAAACGTTTTTTAATTTGATTTACTACATTAAAAAAATTTGCCCCTATACGATCCATTTTATTTATAAATGCTATGCGAGGAACATTATATTTATTGGCTTGCCTCCAAACAGTTTCTGATTGAGGCTGTACGCCTCCAACTGCACAATAAACCATTACAGCGCCATCTAAAACACGCATAGAACGTTCTACTTCTATAGTAAAATCAACATGCCCAGGAGTATCAATAATATTAATTCTATGAGAATCAAATTGTTTAGCCATTCCACTCCAAAAAGCAGTAGTGGCGGCTGATGTTATAGTAATACCTCTTTCTTGCTCTTGTTCCATCCAATCCATAGTTGCAGCGCCATCATGTACTTCCCCAATTTTATGATTAATTCCAGTATAAAATAAAATTCTTTCGGTAGTAGTTGTTTTTCCTGCATCTATATGAGCACTAATTCCAATGTTGCGATATCGAAAAATCGGTGTTATACGAGACATATTAATATTCTTATATTCATATTTTTAATCTTTGTTAGAAAAAATAAAAAATTGATTTAATTATATTGGATGAAAAGAATTACCATCTGTAATGAGCAAAAGCTTTATTAGCTTCAGCCATTCGGTGCACTTCTTCTCTTTTCTTAACGGCGGCGCCTTTATTTTCAAGAGCATCATAAAGTTCATTTGATAAACGTAAAGCCATTGATTTATCTCCTCTTTTGCGAGCAGAGTCAACAATCCATCGCATGGCTAATGCATTACGGCGAACTGGTCGAACTTCGACAGGAACTTGATATGTTGAACCTCCTACTCGACGAGATTTTACTTCTACTGTTGGACGTACATTCTCCAAAGCATTTTCAAAAACCTCTAATTCATTTTTTTTCGTTCTTTTTGATAAATTTTTTAATGCAGTATATACAATCACTTCTGCAATAGATTTTTTGCCATCAATCATTAAAATATTAATAAACTTTGCTAGTAATTCTGAGGAAAATTTTGGATCTGATAAAATTTTTCGAGCACCAATAATACGACGACGTGGCATATTTAATACTCCATAAATTTAATTAAAAATTATTTTTTAAGATTGTTTGTATTTTTATACTTTAGTTCTTTTCACACCATATTTAGAGCGACCTTTTTTTCGTTCTTTTACACCAGCACAATCTAACGATCCTCTAACAACATGATATCGTACTCCAGGTAGATCTTTTACACGACCACCACGTATTAAAATTACTGAATGTTCTTGTAAATTATGACCTTCTCCGCCAATATATGCAGTAACTTCAAAACCATTTGTCAATCTAACACGGCATACTTTACGTAACGCAGAATTAGGTTTTTTAGGTGTTGTGGTATACACTCTTGTGCACACACCCCTTTTTTGGGGACATCCTGATAAAGCAGGAACACTGGTCTTAATTGATTTACGCAAACGAGGTTTTCGCACTAACTGATTTACTGTAGCCATAATAATCTCCAATTATTATCAATAATAATAAAATATTTAAAATAAAATATTATATCATGGGGGGTGATTTGATTAGATATATAAATTAAAAATTATTTGTAATCTACCAAATGATTTGCTTTTTATTTTTTACAGTTAATTCAACAAAATGAATATAATCAATTAAAATAAATTTATCAGAAATATTTTTTTGAATACCTCTAGCATAAACATCTTTTTTTATAATATATAAATTCGCTGAAGAAAAAATTATATTATCTAAAAAAAAATTATCTACTAAGGCAATTAATACACCATCTTGAAGAGCTAAAAAATCATCTTTTTTTTTAATATTTTTAAATAAAATAAAACATTTGCTTCAAAAGGAGATCTCATTAAAGTATGTAACATATTTTTAATCTCCCTAAAAATTAATAATCGTATCACAATCATCTAATTTTAAACGTAATAAACGTAAATTTAATATATTTACTGGTAATAAAAAATCGATATTACGATTTAATCCCCTTTCAAACAATGATAATTCGCAGCAATAATATTTTTTGATATCATATAAAGATAATATAGAAAAAGCAGGTATATAATCACGTGCTAAAATATTTTCTGGTTTATAACTCTTTAATAATTGCAAGGTACCATCTCCAATAAAAAATAAACGTATGTCCTGAATAAGTAAAGAAATTCCTAAAATTAAATCTAATCCTTCCCTGCCAAAAGTTGTACCATGTGGAGCATGTGAAAAAATAAAACCTATCTTTTTCATTAGAATAAATACACTCTAAGTTAAAATTGTATTATACGATCAGAGTATTTTATTGAATTAGCTAATTCCATTAATCCACTCAGCTGAAAATATTGAGATAAATTCCCTTTTTTAATTTTTTCTTTTAAAAAAATTTCATCTTCTACAATTCCTCGTCTTACAGCAGAACTTGCACAAACATATAACTTAATACAATGTTCACTACTTAGTTTTTGCCATCCTTCAATTAAATTAAATTCATCAGCAGAAAATTGACTTACACTGCTAGAGTTAAGAACCCCATCAGAATAAAAAAAAACACTGTTTAAATTATGATTCATTTTAATTAATGATTGGCAAAATAGGAAGGCTGTGCTCGCATTTTGTGTTCCATATGCTGCACCTGTGACTAAAACTGTATAGTTCATTTTTGATGTCTTTTAATAAAATTATTTTAATAAAAATTAATTATAATCTACTATAGATTAGTTTATATCGAGTAATTCTATATCAAAAATTAAAGTAGAATTTCCTGGAATTCCATTAACTTTATTAGTCCCATATCCTAAATGGGGAGGTATAACTAATTTAATTTTACCACTTTTTTTAATATATTTTAATCCTTCCTGCCAACCTAATATAACATCTTTTAACATTAATGTTATTGGTTTTCCTCTTTTATATGAACTATCAAATTCTGTGCCATCAATTAATGAACCTCTATAATGAACTGTTATCTTGCTATTGTTGTTTACTTCTTTTCCTGCTCCAATATTTTTTATAAAATATAAAAGTCCACTTTTAGTTTTCCTTGATCCATCTATTTTAGATAATTTTTTCATATACAATTTTCCTTGAATTAAATTTTCTTTTTCACTTTTTTCAGATTGAATTTGTGTTTCATATCTTAGCTTTTCTTCTAATTTTTGAAGAATAATAGAAATTTCTTTACCTGATAATTTTAAATTTCCTGAAATAGCGTCTTGAATTCCCAATAAAAGACTTTTTTTATTTAAATTAATACCTATTTGTTTTTGTTTTTCAAAAGATTGATTTACATAATTTCCTAAAGAGACTCCCAATGCATAACCAATTTTTTCTTTTTCATTTTGAAAAAAATTTTGATTACTTGAATGAAAACTTATGTTATGAAATATAGGTACATCTGCAAAAGAACTTGGAATAAAACATAAATAATATAGTAATACAATTCTTCTAAATATAAAAAAAATCATTTACTACTCCTTCAAAAAAGAATAATATGGTTTTATTTTTATTGTGTTAAATCACATATCTAAAATACTTGAAAAAAATATACGAATATCAATCTATTAGAATACAATTCTATAAAATTTTTTCTAAAGCGCGATAAAAACGACGCATACCTTCGATTATATCAATCTTTCGCATAATTAATGAAGGAGCTAAACGAATTACACCATTTCCAGCAGTTAAAAAAATAACACCCTCTAAAAATGATGCATTTAATATGTTAGATATTTTTTTAATATATTGGGTTTTTAGTACAATGCCAATAAGTAAACCCTTACCTCTTATTTCTTTAAATAAATTAAAACGTTTATTAATAATATTTAGTTCAAAAATAATTATTTTTAATTTTTTTTCCACACCAGATAGAACTTTTTTAGTATTAATAATATCAATAACTTTTTCAGAAATGGCGCAAGCTAGCGGATTTCCTCCATATGTTGTTCCATGGATTCCTACATTCATTATAGATGCAATTTTTTTAGTAGTTAACATAGCACTAATTGGAAAACCCCCACCCAAAGATTTTGCGAGAGTTAAAATATCAGGTTTTACTTTATAATGCTCATATAAGAACAATTTACCTGTTCTTCCTATTCCTGTTTGAACTTCATCAAAAATTAATAATGCATTATATTTATTGCACAATTCTCTTAATTCTTTTATAAAAGAAACAGTAGCAGGTACTATACCTCCTTCTCCTTGGATCAATTCTATAACTATTGCACAAGTATTTTCATCAATAATTTTTTTTACACTATTGATATCATTAAAAACAGCATGCATAATACCTGCGGGTTTCGGACCAAAAAAGTCTGAATATTTAGACTGTCCACCAACAGAAACTGTAAAAAACGTTCTTCCATGAAACGAATTATAAAAAGAAATAATTTTATTTTTTTTAATATGATATTTTTTAGATGAGTAATATCGAGCTAATTTAAATGCAGCTTCATTAGCTTCAGCGCCTGAATTTGCAAAAAATACACGAGAAGCAAAACTATAAGAAATTAATTTATTGGCTAATCGTAAAGCTGGTTCATTTGTAAAAATATTACTAATATGCCATAATTTTTTACTTTGTTGACTTAAAGTTTTATTTAATATAGGATGAGCGTGCCCCAATGACGTAACAGCAATGCCACCAGAAAAATCGATATACTCTTTTCCTTTTTGATCCCAAATTCTACTACCTTTTCCTTTAATTGGAATAAAATCAGCAGGATTATAAATAGGTAGAATCAATTGATTAAAACTATCTCGTGTAATTAATATTTTTTTTGATATCATGAAATTTCCCAAAACATATTTATTAAATATAAAAATTTTTTAGAAATTAATTTCTAAAAAAAATTCTAACAAATATTATTTATAAGATTTTAATAAAAAAATTAAATTTTAAAAATTATAATATATATTATATTAATTAAAAATAAATTTATTTTTCTTAAAAAATCTAAAAAATTATTAAACTTTTTTTAAAAAATATTATTTTTTGAAAAGCATTAATAATTGTTATTAATTATATTAAATATTATACCTTTAAGGTAATACAGATTTTATAAAAAGAACGATATACGAATAATAATATAAGTTATATAAGAAAATATCTAATTTCATGAACAGGTAAAAAAAATTGAAAAATATTAACCAAATAGGACTTACATGGATTAGTTTTTTTTCATATGCCTTCACCGGTGCATTGATTGTCGTTACTGGGATGATAATGGGAGATATTGCTAATTATTTTAGTTTATCAATACCTCAAATAAGCAATATTTTTACTTTTTTAAATACAGGAATTTTAATATCTATTTTTTTAAACTCTTGGTTAAGTTATACAGTATCATTAAAAAAACAATTAATATTTGGTTTTATACTATCTATAGTCGCAACATTAGGGATTATTTTATCTAAAAATATTTTCTATTTTTCTATAAATATTTTTATATTAGGATTAGTTAGCGGAATTACAATGTCTATTGGAACATTTATTATCACTCATTTATATGAAGGCTCAAAAAGAGGTTCTCGATTATTAATTACTGATTCTTTTTTTAGCATGTCCGGGATGGTATTTCCAATTATTACCGCTTATTTATTGGAAAAAAAAATTTTATGGTATTGGATATATCTGAGTATAGAAATAATTTATTTTAGTATTTTTATATTAACAATAATTTTAGATTTTCCAAAATTAAGAGAAAAAGAAAATAATTTTAAAGAAAAAAACAAATGGAACGCAAATATAATTTTTCTTTCTTTAGCTGCATTATTATATATTTTAGGACAATTGAGCTTTATTTCATGGGTTCCTCAATACACGACAGAAATTATAAAAATTAAAATAAAACAAACGGGAACTTTAGTAAGTAGCTTTTGGATGTCATATATGATTGGAATGTGGTTTTTTAGTATAGTAATTAAATTTTTTAATCTAAAACATATTTTAATATTTTTAACTGGTATATCTACGATATTAATGTATTTTTTCATACATACCAAAAGCTATTTATCATTAGAATATATTATTATTAGTTTAGGATTTTTTTCTAGTGCTATTTATACAATTATAATTACATTAGCGTCCTTAGAAATACAAAAACCTTCTTCAAAAATAATAAATTTAATTTTATTTTTTGGTACATTAGGAACTTTATTAACGTTTATTATCACTAGTCCTATTGTTGAAAAAGGAGGATTATATGAAACTTTAACTTTCTCTAATATATTATATGGAATAGTATTTATACTATCTTTATTAGTTTACAGTAATCATAAGAAACTTTCTTAAAAAGAAAATTTTTTTAAAATTAATAAATATAAATTCTCCAAAATTAACTGATTATATATGATATTTTAAATAAACTGGAATAACAAATTTATTTCTAGTTTATTTAAATCCAATTCATCCCTAAAACAGAATGCACTCTTTTTAAAACTTTTTTAGACTGTAAACTTGCTTTAATAGCTCCATCTTGTGCTACTTTTTTTAAATAATTTTCATCATTTCGATAATTAAAATAAGATTTTTGCAAAATAGATAAAAAATTGCATACATTTTCAGAAACAATTTTTTTAAATTCACTATACATAATACCATTAAGTTCTTTTGATAAAATATCAATATCTTTATAAGTAACAGCAGAAAGAATTTCCAATAAATTTGAAATACCCCTTTTTTTTCTTGTGTCGTAATAAATTTTTGGCGGCAAATCAGAATCAGTAACAGAATTTTGAATTTTTAATGCAACAGAGGATATGCTTTCTAACAAAAAAATTATATTATTTTTATTAGAATCTGATTTAGACATTTTTTTAGTGGGATCTAACAAAGACATAATTTTACAACCATGCGTTGAAATTAGTGCTTCGGGCAAGGTAAATACATTACCATATAACGCATTAAAGCGATTAGCTATATCACGTGTTAATTCTAAATGTTGTTTTTGATCTTTACCTACAGGAACTAAATCTGTTTGATATAACAAAATATCTGATGCCATTAGTATAGGATAATTAAATAAACCAACATTAATGCCTTTATAATCATTTTTGAACATAGTTTTTTTATATTTAAACTGAGTCATTCTAGATAATTCATTAAATCGACTAAAACAACTTAAAATCCAATTTAATTGACTATGTTGATAAACATGCGATTGAACAAAAATAATATTTTTATTCGGATCTATTCCGCATGCTAAGTATAAAGCTAGCGTATCTAATATTGTTTTTTGCAAAAACATATTTTTATTTTGTGTAGTTAATGCATGTAAATCGGCAATACAATAAAAACATTCATAATCATTTTGCATTTTAGACCAGTGACGCATAGCACCTATATAATTCCCGATAGTTAAATCACCAGATGGCTGCACAGCGCTAAATAAAACTGGTTTTAATTTAATCATTAAATTTTACAATACCTTTTTTATTTTATAAAAAATTAATGCACAGATTTTAAATAAGCATATTTTAATTCTTGACGTATTTTTTGTACGATAATATCATAATTAGAATAGTTAAATAATCCAGAACCAATAACAAATACATTTGCTCCAGAAAAAGCTATTTCAGCAATGTTTTCTAATTTAACGCCTCCATCAACTTCCAACAAAATATCTAATGAAGTCGCTTCAATTAACTTACGTACTTTTCTTAATTTACTTAATGTAGACGGCAAAAATTGTTGATTTCCAAATCCTGGATTTACAGACATTAAAACAATTAAATCTAATTTTTCTATTACATAATCAAGAAAATTGAGAGGAGTAGCAGGATTAAAAACTAAACCTGCTTTGCATCCATTATCTTTTATTAAATTTAATGTCCGATCAATATGATTAGTTGATTCTGGATGAAAAGTAATAAAATTAGCTCCCGCTTCAGCAAATTGAGGAATAAGATTATCTACAGGTTTTGTCATTAAATGAACATCAATGGGCACGGTAATATTATAATCTCTCAAGGACTTTAAAATCATAGGACCCATTGTCAAATTAGGAACATAATGATTGTCCATTACATCAAAATGTATCCAATCTCCACCAGCTTTTATAACTTTTTTTATATCTTCCCCTAAGCATGAAAAGTTTGCAGATAAAATAGATGGAGCTAAAAAAAAATTTTTCATTTTTTATCATCCTGTATTTATTTAGATAAAAAACTTTATTTTAAATAAAAAACAGTTAATATTTTTATTGATTTTTAAAATTTAATTAATAAGAACTAAAAATTTGAACTAAATAAAAAAATATTTTTTTAAATAAAAATTTTATTAAAAGTTTGTTTAAAAAAACTAAAATTTTTTATAAAAAGTCAATATTAAACTACCTTATCAAAAAAAAAATGTCAAAAATATTTTTTAAAATACTTTGAAATACTTTTTAGAAAGATTATTTCTAGAAACAATAAAAATTCTAGAAATAAAATTTAAGATATATTTTATTTTTTAATAAAAACTAATTTTTAATAATAAACCAAAATATTATTTAAAAAAATAAAAAAATTTGAGAAATTAAACTTTAATAACGCAAATATTATTGAGAATCTTTAATAGCATTTAAAATAATATTTTTATCAATTCCAGAATAAATTTCTGCTTGTCCAATTTTAATAGGAAGAACCAATCTCATTTCCCCAAGAACAACCTTTTTATCTCTCATCATATATGGTAAATAGGAAGCAGCTGACATATTTTTAGGACCTTTAACAGGTAAACCAGCTCTCTTTAATAACGATAAAATTCTTTGATAATCTGATTTCTTTAGATATCCTAGTAATTCTGATGTTCGAGATGCCATTATCATTCCAACTGATATAGCTTCTCCATGCAACCAACTTCCATAACCTGCATGTGCTTCAATAGCATGACCATATGTATGACCAAAATTTAAAAGGGCTCTAAATTTTTTTTCTCTTTCATCAAGAATAATAATTTTTGATTTAAGATCACAACATTTTTTTATGCAATACAACATTACACTTTTATCAAGTGATAATATTTTTTCGATATTCTCTTCTAACCAAGAAAAAAAATATTCATCAAAAATAACAGCATATTTAATAACTTCAGCCATACCAGAAATTAATTCATTGCGCGGTAATGTTTTTAAAAAATCAATGTCAATAATAACTGAAGCCGGTTGCCAAAAAGAACCAACCATATTTTTTCCTAATAAATGATTTACTGCTGTTTTACCGCCGATAGAAGCATCTACTTGAGATAATAAAGTTGTAGGAATTTGAATAAATCTCACACCTCTTTGATAGATAGAAGCTGAAAATCCAGTTAGATCACCTATAACTCCGCCCCCTAAAGCAATTAAAGTTGTATCTCGAGAATGTTTTTTTTCTAATAATGCAGAAATAATTACTTCCATTTCATTTAATGTTTTAAATTGTTCTCCATCAGAAAGAATCACTTGATCTACTTTAATTCCAGATTTTCTCAAATGAAAAAAAACATTATCTTTTAGAAGATTAGCTAATGTTTTATTAGTAACTAACATAGCTTGATTTCCTGGCCTTAAAGGCCAAAAAATATTATCCTCCTGAATAATTCCAGAACCTATGTTAATAGGGTAACTACTTTTTTCTAAAACTACTTTTAATTGTTCCATAATCTTTATACTCTATAATTTTTTAACTTAATTGTGAAATTACATTTTATCTAAAAAACAAATTATGCTATTTGTCACAGACTTAGGACTTTGATTATCTGTTTGAATTTTAAAATCTGCTATTTCCTCATATAACGGATTTCTTTCCAATGATAAACGTTCTAATACATCACGATTTGAATTATTAGATTGTAATAAAGGTCGTTTTTTATCCCGTTTTGTACGAGACAACTGTTTTTCAATTGTGGCTTCTAAATATATTACAATGCCACGTGATGATAAAATATTTCTATTTTTTTTAAACGTAACTGATCCTCCGCCAGTAGCGAGGACAATCCCTTGCTTCTTTGTAATTTCATCAATTATCTTAATTTCTCTTGCTCGAAAACCATTCTCACCTTCAACATCAAAAACCCAACTTATACTAGCTCCTGTGCGTTTTTCAATTTCTTGATCAGAATCAAAAAAATCCATATTAAGTTGACGTGATAACTGACGACCAATAGTACTCTTACCAGCTCCCATGGGACCTATTAAAAAGATATTTCGTTTTTCTGCCATATTTTTTTTAATAAAATAATTTGTTAATGATACCAATGCTCAACAATTTCGTTGGCGAGACAATAAATACTCACTTTTAAAAAAAGTGATATGTTTAACAATTTAATTTAAAAGTACATTTAGATTTTACATATAGTTTTTATCAAAGATGGATTATTAATTGTTTATCAGAAATTTTTTATAAAGATATATTTATTATTGTATCAGAAGTAATTTTATTATTTCTATATTTAATATTTTTTAACAAAGTATTTTAACGTCTTTAAAACATCTGTTTTTTAAAAAATAAATGCTTTAATTAAAATTAAAGAAAAAATTTTATTTTATATTAAATGCTTGACGAAATTAAATATATAAAATATTATTTTAAATAAATATACTTTTGAAAAGTATATTTTTTTATTTGTAACTAATTATTTGATTTTTTATATAAATACATTATTTTTTTATTAAGGTGAGGTGTCCGAGAGGCTTAAGGAGCACGCTTGGAAAGCGTGTATATGGTAACGTATCAAGGGTTCGAATCCCTTTCTCACCAAAAAAAAATAAAAAAAATGTTTAAAAATTCGTTTTTTATATAAAAAATACTTCTAAACTAATAAAGCTGTTTCTAAAGATAATTTAATCATTTCATTAAAACTAGATTCTCTATCTTTTGCTGAAATGGCTTCTTTTTTAATTAAATGATCTGAAACAGTGCAAATAGATAAAGCCTGCACCTTAAATTCAGATGCAATAGAATATATTGCTGTTGTCTCCATATCTATTCCAATAATATTATATTTTTCTAAAATTTTTAATATATTGGAATCATCGTCATAAAATGTATCTGTAGTAAAGAAATTACCAATACGAACTTTTAAATTCATTTTTTTTGCTGTCAAAAAGACATGAAAAATCATATTAAAATCTGCAATAGCAGAAAAATCATGATTATTAAAACGTATTCGATTTATTTTAGAATCTGTAGAAGCTCCCATACTTATAACAATATCACGCAATTGTATATCTTTCTGTACAGTACCACAAGTTCCTATACGTATAATTTTCTTTACGTTATATTCTTTTATTAATTCCCTTGTATAAATTAACGCAGATGGAATACCTATACCATGACTCATTATAGAAATTTTTTTATCTTTATAATATCCTGTATATCCTAACATTAATCGAGTATTATTAATTTCAATAAAGTTATCCAAATAATTTTCAGCAATATATTTAGCTCTCAAGGGATCACCAGGCATAAGAACTATATCTGAAAAATTATTTTTTTTGCTATTAATATGTAATATAGGCACTAATCTTTTCCTTATTTTTTTATATTTTAAAATATACTTGTACCATACTTCATATGAGATAATCCAAAATATTTTGCAATAGTTTGACTTATATCAGAAAAAGTTTTACGATGGCCTAAAAAATTTATCTTTTTATATGGAGAATAAATTAATACAGGTACATTTTCTCGAGTATGATCAGTTCCTATCCATGTTGGATCACATCCATGATCAGCTGTAATAATAAACAAATCTTTCTCTTGAACTAAATTAAGCATCTCAGCTAACTTAAAATCAAAAAATTCTAAACCTCTAGCATATCCAGAAACATCACGACGATGACCCCACAATGCATCAAAATCAACAAAATTAGTAAATACAAGAGTATTATTACTAGATAATTGTATTTGATTAATAGTATCATTGCATAATTTTTTTAAACCAAAAGATTTAATATTCTTCGTAATTCCAACACCAGCATAAATATCGGAAACTTTACCTATTGCGATAACATTACCTTTTTTTTCATTTATCAATTTTTCCATAACAGTAGTAGAAAATGGTTTTAATGATAAATCACGTCTGTTGCCTGTTCTCTGAAAATTTAGTTTATTAGTACCAAGAAATGGTCTAGCAATCACTCTAGCTACTTTATATTTATACTTGTCTAATAATGCGCGAATAGCATCGCAAATCTCATATAACCCGGATAAACCAAATTTTATTTCATGACATGCAACTTGAAAAACTGAATCTGACGAAGTATATAAAATAGGTTTTTTTGTTTTTATATGTTCTTCTCCAAAATTCTTTATAATATCTGTTCCTGAAGCATGACAATTCCCTAATATACCAGGTAATTTTAATGTACTCGTTATTTCATCAAGTAAAAATTTAGGAAAAGTATCATTTTTTTTTTTAAAATAATACCAATCTTCAAAAACAGGCACTCCAGCTATCTCCCAATGCCCAGAGGTAGTGTCTTTTCCAGATGAAACTTCACTAGAAAAACCATAACTAGCAATAATGTTATTTTTTTGTTTACACGAGGAAAATCCTATAGGATATTTTCCAGTAGATGCCTTATATGCGTTCATTATTCCTAGTTTTATTAAATTAGGAATAAATAAAGGACCACTTCGACCGATATTAGCTTCTCCCAAGAAACATTTTTCTACTATATGACCAAAAGTATCCGAACCAGTATCATTAAATTTATGAGCATCAAAACTAGAACCTATGCCAAATGAATCTAATACCATTAAAAAAACACGTTTCATTTTAAATACCTAAAAATTAATTAAAATAATCTCGTTGTAATATTGATTAAATATTAATTATCTTCTTATCTTTTCAAAAGATATACCAGTATAACGAGTCATTATTAAATTTAAGTGAATTTGGTTTGGAGCTAAATATATTAAATGATTGAAGTTATCAAAAGCTAAAAAAGATTTATTTTTACTTTTAAATTCATGCAAAATTTCTTTATTAGCAGATGTGATCCATCGCGCTAACATTATATTTGTTTTTTCATAAATTGCATTTATTTTATATTCCATTTTTAAACGCTCAATTACGACATCAAACTGCAAAATTCCAATAGCACCTAAAATTATATCATTATTATTAATTGGATAAAAAACTTGTATTGCACCTTCCTCAGATAATTGCAATAATCCTTTTTTTAATTGTTTTTTTTGAAAAGGATTTTTTAAAAAAACACAACGAAATATTTCCGGAGAAAAACTCGGCATATTGATAAAATTTATTTCTTCTCCTTCTGTGAACGTATCACCAATTTTAATTGTTCCATGATTATGAATTCCTATTACATCTCCCGCATATGCTTCATTAATAACAAATCTCTCTCCAGCTAAAAAAGAAAAAGCATCAGAAATAATAATATCTTTTTTTATACGAACATGTCTTAACTTCATGCCTTTTATATACTTACCTGAAACAATTCTCATAAAAGCTATTCGATCTCTATGTCTTAAATCCATATTTGCCTGTATTTTAAATACAAATCCTGTAAATTTTTTTTCTTTAGGATCTACTTTTCGTAAATTAGAAATACGATAAATCGGAGAAGGAGCCCAATTTATTAAACTATCTAAGATATGATCAATTCCAAAATTACTCAGCGCACTACCAAAAAAAACAGGTGTAGTAATACTTTTTAAAAAATTTTTCTTATTATATTTAGAATATATAGCAGTAATTAATTTTAATTCTTCACTAAATTGAAAAAATAAATCTTGATCAATATATTTTTTTAATAAAAATTCATTAAATTTAAAAAAAAGCACTTTTGAATTAAGAATATTATTTTTTTTATTATTATTTTTTTGAAATAAATAAACCATATCATCATAAAAATGATAAACACCACGAAAATTCTTTCCACAACTAATAGGCCATGTAATTGGAACGCAGTTTAACTTTAAATGTTTTTCAATTTGATCTAAAAGTTCAATAGGATCAAGACTATCACGATCTAGTTTATTAATAAAAGTAATAACAGGAGTGTTATTTATACGACTAACATTCATTAACTTTTTAGTTCTATCTTCTATTCCTTTAGCTGCATCAATAACTAATAAACAAGAATCAACTGCAGTAAGAATACGATATGTGTCTTCTGAAAAATCTTGATGACCTGGAGTATCTAATAAATTCATTAAAGTATTTTTATATGAAAATTTTATAATAGAGGTAGTAACAGAAATACCTCTTTTTTTTTCAATACTCATCCAATCTGATTTGACATATTTACCATTTCCTCTACCTTTGATTGTTCCGGAAGTATGAATGACTTTACTAAATAATAACATTTTTTCTGTCAATGTTGTTTTTCCGGCATCAGGATGAGAAATAATTGCAAAAGTGCGACGTTTTCTTAATTCTTTTTGATCGTTCAAATTAAGCACATAAAACTCCGTACAAGTTATTTTCATTAGTAAAAATTATATTTTTATATAAAAAAGATTAAATTATTTTAATAAATACTAATTACTTAAAAATTCTAAAAATATATTATTTAATAATAAAAAAATTTATAATTTTCTATAAAAAATTATTAAAAAATATCAAAATATAAAAAATAAATTCTATGATTGCAATTGTTTGCTAAAATAATTATTGAATAACAAAATAAATCAAAAAAATTTAATTTTTTCTATTAGGATAATATGATATTATTAATTTATAATTTGATCTGATATGGATGTGAAAATATACTAAAATATTGAAGATAAAACTGAAAATAAGAAAACATTATATAAATTTATTACTTTTATAAAGTATAAATTTTATTTATATTTTTAAAAAATATTAATTTTTTTTACATTTTAAAAGTACTTTTTTAAAGCTAATAAATGTATAAAATTAACAGAGATACTGAGAAAATTTTATTATTATAATTTTTAATTAATTTTGATTAACATATCTTAGTTTTATTTAATTTAAAATATTATTTTAGTAAAAAGAATGATTTCCATATTTATGCTCAGTCTCGTCAATAACTTTTTTTACTTCAGGAAAAGAAGATAATATTTTTTTTTCTACTGTATCTCGCAAGGTAAAATTAATCATTGAGCACCCATTACACCCTCCAGAGAATTTTATAAAAATAAATCCTTCTTTAGAAATATTAGTCAAGTTTACTTGACCCCCATGAAGAAATAGTTGAGGATTAATTTCTTTATCTAAAAATTCTTTTATTCTTATTTGTAAAGAAGTTTCTTCTAGAATTTGTAAGGAAGATTTTTTAAAATTTTTTTTTAAAAAAATATTTTTTTTGGCATATGGCGCCTTAAAAGTTAATTGAGAACTAAGATTATCAATGATAAGATCAATTACAGAATCTTTTAAATAATCGAGAATAAATTTATTAATATAAACATAAAAACCAGTATATTTAAAACATACGTCAGATTTTTCTACTTCATCTATTGCACAGTATGCTACTCCACATTCGGCGTTATGCATCCCAGGATTGAGAATAAAAACTCTTATCTGAGTTCCTTTCGGCTCTTTTGATAAAAGAGATAAAAAATAATTTTGCGCGTTTTTTGAAATATTGATCATATTATAAATGAGATAAAATATTATCAGCTAAAAATTTAGTTAATTTTACTGGTTTATTTTAATAAATACAAGAACATTCTAATTGATTAAAATATTAAAATGATTAAAAATGAAAAAATTTTACTGTAATACTATTGGTCATGGAGAAATTAATCTCATTTTTTTAAGTGGGTGGGGATTTAGTTCAAAAATATGGTTTTTTATAATTAAAAAAATTCATCTCCTATATAAATGTTATTTAATTGACCTTCCTGGAATCGGAATAAATCAGCAGCTAAATTATATAAATTTTCAAAAAATGATAAATATTTTGAAAAAAAATATACCAAAAAAATCCATCTTAATAGGATGGTCTATAGGTGGTTTAATTGCGATTTATCTAACAATATTTTATCCAAAAAATATTTTGGGAATAATTAACGTATGTTCATCTCCTTGTTTTCTAAAAAAAAAGAAATGGCCTGGAATGGAAAAAAATACAATACATCACTTTTATTATCAATTAAAAAATAACTACTATAAAACTATAAATAATTTTTTGTGTTTACAAACAATTGGATCAGAAAAATACATCCAAGATGTAATAAAATTAAAGAAAATTTTTTTATGCGAAAAAAAACCAAATGAAAAAATATTAAAGGTTGGACGAAAAATTCTTGAAAATATAGATTTACGTTATGAAGGTATGCATTTAAAAACTCCATTATTAAGAATATATGGTGAATTAGATCATTTAGTTCCTCAAAAAATATCGCAAATACTAGATATACAATGGCCTAATAGCAAATCTGAAATTATAAAAAAAGCAAGACACATACCTTTTGTTTCGCATAAAGAAGAATTTTTTATAATATTATTGAAATTTATAAAAAATTTTAATATATGATAGGCAGAAAAATATAGACCCCAAAAAAATTGGGGCTATAATGTTTAATTTAAAGAATACCTTAAAAGGGTATTTCATCATCAAAATCAATATCAGAAGAATGATTTTTTTCTTTTTCTGATTTAAAATTGTCTATATTTTTCAATGATTGATCTGAATCTATTTTTTTTGAAAGATTAGCATTATTTTCATTAACAGAAATATTATTTGAATTAGAATGGCGATTACCTAGCATTTGCATGGTTCCACCAATATTAACTATCACTTCAGTCGTGTATCTTTCAAGGCCGTTTTGGTCTTGCCATTTTCTTGTCTGAAGAGATCCTTCAATATATACCTGAGAGCCTTTACGAAGATATTCTCCTGCAATTTCTGCTAATTTTCCAAATAATACTATTCTATGCCATTCAGTTTTTTCTTTATTTTCACCAGTATTTTTATCTTTCCAATTCTCTGAAGTCGCAAGGGTCATATTCACTACTGCATTACCATTGGGCATATAACGAACTTCAGGATCTTGACCTAAATGACCAATTAAAATTACTTTATTAATACCTCTACTTGCCATAAAAACTCCATTTTTTTCATTTTAAAAAAATATACTTTAAGTAGATTTTTAAATTATTTGTAATAAAATATATTATTTTGAATTAAAAATTTAATTACATATAATGTCATTTTCAAGATTATACTATGATAATAATTTATTAGTTAGAGTTAAAAAATAAAACTATTTTAATAATTTCTAAATATTTAATTAAAAAATAATACAATTGTATTTATTTTATTAAAATTTTTATTTAATTTGCTTATAATTTTAATCCTAAATAAATATTTTCTTTTATACAAAAAATAAATAAAATTTATAATTAATTAATTTTTATATATTATTTAAATTATTTTACTTTAATAAATTAGATTAAAAAGTATTTTATAAAAAATTTTAAAATTATAATCAAAACAATGTATTCATCAAAGGGAAAAACCAAAATATTATATTTAATGACATAAATTAAATCATCCATTTTAAAAACTAAAATTAATATTTTAATGCTATTGAATATATCAAAAAAATACCTCCTAAATATATTCCTCATATATAAAAATATAATTTTCAAAATTAAAATATAAATCAAACATACAAGTTAAACATACAAAGTATATTTTTATATATTTTTTTAAGAAAGAGAATCAATTAAAATTTTAAAAAAATATAAAAAATATTAAACTGGATTAATTAGTAAATAATCTATTGTTTATATAATATATCTTCGAAATAATTTACTAAATACATGGTACATGCAATACATATGTCTAAAAATAAATTATATTTACACCAAATTAATCGATTAAAAATTCCACCGCATTCACTAGAAGCCGAACAGTCAGTACTGGGAGGGTTAATGCTAGATAACGAACAATGGGATAATATTTCAGAACATGTAGTAGCAGATGATTTTTTTAGTAAGCCACACCGATTAATTTTCCAAGAAATGCAACAGCTGTTGGATTTAGGTCATCCTATTGATTTAATTACTTTATCAGAATCATTAGAACAAAAAGGCAAACTAGAAAGTGTAGGTAGATTCTCATACTTAGCAGAATTATCAAAAAATACTCCTAGTACAGCAAATATTACTGCATATGCTGATATAGTAAGAGAACGGGCTATAGTTAGAGAGATGATATTAGTAGCTAATAAAATAGCAAATGCTGGATATGATACACAAGGTCGAAAAAGTGAAGAATTATTAGATTATGCCGAATCAAGTGTTTTTAAAATAGCAGAAAAACGTTTTAGAAAAGATTCTGGACCTAAAAATATAGAACAGATTTTAGATGAAACAGTAACAAGTATCGAAAAATTATTTTTATCACCTAACGATGGCGTTACAGGAATTAATACAGGATATCAAGATTTAAATAAAAAAACATCAGGTTTGCAACGTTCTGAACTCATTATTATTGCAGCGAGACCTTCAATGGGAAAAACAACATTTGCAATGAACTTATGTGAAAATGCTGCAATGTTGTATGATAAACCAGTTTTAATTTTTAGTTTAGAAATGCCTAGAGAACAAATTATGATGCGTATGTTAGCTTCTCTATCTAGAGTAAACCAAGCACGCATTCGTACTGGACAACTAAACGATGAGGATTGGTCACGCATGTCTGGAACAATCAACGTATTACTTAAAAAAAAGAATATTTATATAGATGATTCTTCTGCTTTAACTCCAAGTGAAGTGCGTTCAAGAGCGCGTCGTATTTATCGTGAAAATAAAGGATTAACTTTAATTATGGTTGACTATTTACAATTAATGAGAGTACCATCTCTTTCTGAAAATCGAACTCTAGAAATTGCTGAAATTTCTCGAACTTTAAAAGCATTAGCAAAAGAACTTCAAGTACCCGTAATAGCCTTATCACAACTAAATCGCTCTTTAGAACAACGTTCAGATAAAAGACCAGTAAATTCAGACTTACGAGAATCTGGTTCATTAGAACAAGATGCGGATTTAATTATGTTTATATATCGTGATGAAATATATCATGAAAACAGCGATTTTAAAGGAGTTGCAGAAATTATAATAGGGAAACAAAGAAATGGTCCAATTGGAACAATATGCTTGACTTTCAATGGTCACTGGTCTCGATTTGATAATCACTGCGGATCTAAGTATGATTAATACTAATATATTTGTATAAAAATTTATATTTATAAATATTTTTATAATATTTATTAATATAAACTATTTAATAACTAAGATGTATATAAGGGTTGAAAATGAATAAAAATAAAATTTTAAAAATAGGTATAGTTATGGATCCAATTTGTTCAATTAAAATCGAAAAAGATTCTAGCTTTGCTATTTTGTTAGAAGCTCAAAAACGAGGACACAAAATTTATTACATGGAAATGAATGATCTTTATCTAAATGGCAATAATCCTTGTGCTAAAATACGATTAATGAAAGTAGAAAAAAATAAAAATAAACATTTTGAATTCATTAAAGAAATAGATTCTAAACTGGAAAAATTAGATGTTATCCTTATGCGTAAAGATCCGCCATTTGATATGGAATTTATTTATGCGACATACATCCTTGAACGTGCACAAAAAAAGGGAGTATTAATTATTAATAAACCAGAAAGCCTACGAGATTGTAATGAAAAAATATTTGCTTCAGAATTTCCTAAATTTATAACTGATACGCTAGTTACCAGAAAATTATCAAAAATATATAAATTTTGGAAAAATAATAAAGATATTATAATAAAACCATTAGATGCAATGGGAGGATCGCAAGTTTTTCGAATAAAAGAAAATGATTCCAATTTTAAAGTTATTGCTGACATTATGACGAATCAAGAAAAAAAATATTGCATGGTACAAAATTATTTGCCAAGTATAAAAAAACATGGAGATAAAAGAATTTTAATCATCAATGGAAAAGTGATACCGTGGTGTTTATCTCGAATTCCTCAAAAAGGAGAAATTAGAGCTAACTTAGCAGTTGGAGGAATAGGAAATGTACAAAAACTTAATAATAAAGATTGGGAAATAGCAAAATATCTGTCTCCAATTTTAAAAGAAAAAGGCCTATTGATAGTAGGAATTGATATAATAGGTGATAAATTAACAGAAATAAACGTTACCAGTCCTACATGTATATGTGAAATTGAATCAAAGAAAAATATTTCTATTACTGGAATATTAATAGATGGTATTGAAAAGAAAATATATAAAAAGAGCTTATAAAATGATAGTAATAGCATTTGATTTCGGTATGAAAAAAATAGGTGTTGCTGTAGGAGAAAATTTTCTTAATACTGGTAAAGCTTTAAATGAGTTGCCTGCTCGAAATGGAAATCCAAATTGGAAAGACATTAAATGTTTGTTAAATATTTGGAAACCTAAATTTTTAATTGTAGGATTACCATTAAACCTAGATGGGACAAAGCAAAATATAACAAAAAAAGCAGAAAGATTTGCTTTTTTATTAAACCAAAAATTTAATATTTTTGTAAAATTACATGATGAACGATTAAGTACTAAAGAAGCTAGATCAATAATATTTTCTAAAGGTGGTTTTAAAGCTTTTCGAAAAAATAAAATACATTCTACTTCTGCTGTAATTATACTAGAAAGTTGGTTTATGCAATACGCATAATAATGCTACTAAACTTAATAAATCTATTTATACAATGAATAATATTAATATTAATATTAAAAATATTAAAAAAAAAATAAAAGAAATGTCAAGAAAAAAAAATATCTCTTTAACTAATTTAAGAATTGTCGCTGTTACCAAAAATCAAACAACAAAAAAAATAAAATTAGCAATTTCGTCTGGACTTTATGAAT
This sequence comes from Buchnera aphidicola (Melanaphis sacchari), assembly GCF_003096055.1. Taxonomy (NCBI): domain Bacteria; kingdom Pseudomonadati; phylum Pseudomonadota; class Gammaproteobacteria; order Enterobacterales; family Erwiniaceae; genus Buchnera; species Buchnera aphidicola. The sequence continues at coordinate 53,019 of NZ_CP029161.1, read as the reverse complement.
TTGGAGAAAATTATCTTCAAGAAGGTATTATTAAAATTAAAAAATTAAAAAAATATAAAAACATAGTTTGGCATTTTATTGGAAAAGTTCAATCTAAAAAAAGCAAAATTATTGCAAAATATTTTGATTGGTGCCAAACAATTGATCGTGAAAAAATTGCTATTCTACTTAATAAGTATAGAATAAAAAAAAATTTTCCAATGAATGTTTTAATACAAATTAATATTTCTAAAAATTTAAATAAAAATGGTATTTGCGTAAAAAATTACAAAAAATTAGCAAAAGTTGTTTCTATAATGCCTAATTTAAATTTTCGCGGAATAATGATTATGCCTCCGGTAGAAAACCAAATTATCAATAATAATTACTATAAACAAGCAAAAATAATATTTAATGAACTTAAAAAAAAATATAAATCAGTAGATACACTATCATTAGGAACTAGTTTTGATAAAGATGTTGCTTTACTTCATGGAAGCAATATGATAAGAATTGGACATTGTATTTTTAATCAAAATAATATGAAAGTATTATGAATTTAGAAAATTATGCTCAAATTACCTCCTATTAGTTTATATATTCATATTCCTTGGTGTTTGAAAAAATGCGGATATTGTGATTTTTATTCATATGTTCATAAAGGTTCAATTCCAGAAAATAATTATATTAAAAATCTACTAAAAGATTTAGAAAGTGATTTATCTTTAATTAATCAAAGAACAATAAAAAATATTTTTATTGGCGGTGGAACGCCTAGTTTACTAAAAGTATCTTCTATAAAAAATTTAATTAATGGAATTAAAAAAAGAGTTAAAGTTTCTAAAATAGCAGAAATTACTATAGAAGCTAATCCTAAAAAAATAGAATATCAACGCTTCGAAGGTTATAAAAAAGCTGGTATTAACCGATTTTCCTTAGGAATTCAAACATTTAATTCCGATTTATTAAAAAAAATAGAACGTACATATGATAAATATGAAGCAATTAAAACTGTAGAAAAAATAAAAAAAATAAATAATAATTTTAATCTAGATATTATGTATGGATTACCAAATCAATCATTAGAAAACGCTCTATCAGATCTAATGCTTGCTATAAAATATAAAGCACCGCATATATCATGGTATCAATTAACTATTGAACCAAATACTGTTTTTTATTTTAAAAAACCAACTTTACCTAATGAAAAAATTATTTTTCAAATATTTAATCAAGGAGATAAATTTCTAAAAAAATCAGGATATAAAAAATACGAAATATCTTCCTATTCAAAATCAAAATACAAATGTAAGCATAATCTTAATTATTGGAATTTTGGTGATTATTTAGGAATAGGATGCAATGCTCATGGAAAAATAACGCAAAAAAACGGAGATATTATTAGACTAGTTAAGAATAAAAATATAAATGATTTCATAAATGGAAATTATTTAAATATTAAAAAAAATATTGCTAAAAAAGATATTCCTTTTGAATATTTCATGAACTCTTTTAGGTTGTATAAACCTATTTTTAAAAAAAAATTTAAAGAAAGAACAAATATTAATTTAATTGATATTAAAAAAAATATCAATAAGGCCCTTACAAAGGGATATATAAAAGAAACCAAAGATTTCTGGAAAACAACGAAAAAGGGGAAACTTTTTCTTAATTCATTATTAAAAATTTTTTTGGACTGAGTAAATATTTATTTTTGAGATATAAAAATTAAATCAAAAATTTTATTTCCTAAAGAATGTGCTTTTTTTTCAAATTTTGTTGCTTTTCGCAGCATTACTAATTCGGAAAAAAATTTATTTTTTGGTAATTTTATATAATTTTTAATATATTTAATCGTTTGTAATATATAATCGGAATAATTCCCTGAATCTGTTGCAATATGCAAAATACCACCTATAATTAATTTTTTTAATACTTTTTTTAAAAAAGAAGCTTGTATCATTCTTCTTTTATGGTGTCTATATTTAGGCCAAGGATCCGGAAAAAAAATTTGTATTTTTGACAAACTATTATTTAAAATCATTTTATCAATTACTTCAACTGCATCATAACAAATAATTTTTAAATTATTAATTTTATAAGATTTAATATAATTTAGACAAGAACCTATTCCTGATTTATATACTTCAATGCCTAAAAAGTTTTTATTAGGAAAATTAATTGCATTATTTATTAAAGATTCTCCTGATCCAAAACCAATTTCTAAAATAACTGGAGAAGAAGAACAAAAAATAGATGTAAAATTTAATGGGATTAATTGAAAATCAATACCAAATAATGGCCAATACTTCTTAATCGATTTTAATTGAGACTTGGTTATGCGGCCTGAACGACAAATAAAACTATGATTTTTTCTTAAAAAAATTCCATTTTTATCATATATCGGTGTTATAATATTATTTTTCATTTTAAATTAAAGATTCTATTAATCTCAAAAAAATTTAACTAAATATACCTATATTATAACTTTTTTTTAAAAAAATATATTAAATTATTCTCTTAAAATAAATCTTATAAATAATGACGACACATAATTTTTCCCAATTAATCCTCAATTGGTATCATACATGTGGAAGAAAAAATCTTCCATGGCAACGTGAAAAAACATTATATAAAGTTTGGATTTCAGAAATAATGTTACAACAAACAACAGTAAAAACTGTCATTCCATATTTTGAAAAGTTTATAAAAAAATTTCCAAATATAAATTCTTTAAATAAAAGTAAACCAGATGATATACTTTATTTATGGAGCGGCCTTGGATATTACAAAAGAGCTGAAAACATTTATAAAACGGCAAAAATCATCCAAAAGGACTATAAAGGAAAATTTCCAAAAAATTTTTCAAATATTATTAAATTTCCAGGTATTGGTAGGTCAACAGCAGGAGCAATTCTATCTTTAACTTTAAACTATTCCTTTCCGATATTAGAAGGTAATGTAAAAAGAATTCTCACTCGATACTATGGTATTAAAGGGCACGTAAAAGAAACAAAAGTAGAAAAAAAATTATGGCATTTAATAGAACGTCTTATTCCAATAAACAATACTGGAAAATTTAATCAAGGAATTATGGATGTAGGGGCTCTTATTTGTACTACTATTAATCCAAAATGTAATGATTGTCCCTTAAAACAAAATTGTATTGCTTATAAAAATAAAGAATGGGAAAAATATCCTACTAAAAAAAATAAAAAAATAAAATTAAAAAAAAAATATTGGTTTGTTATTATTAAATATAAAGACAAATTTTGGATAAAAAAAAACCAACAAAAAACAATTTGGAATAATTTATTTTGCTTTCCATATTTTGAAAGCATAAAAAATTTGACTCAATGGTTTCAAAAAAATGAAATAGATTTAAATCAAAAAAGTAAATTAGCATCTTTTAATCATACACTAAGTCATGTTAAATTATGCATCAATCCTATATTAATTGAGCTGTATTCTACTAAAAAATTTATTAGTTTAAATAATACAGGAATTTGGTATAATTCCAAAAATCCTCAAAAAATAGGATTTCCTAAACCAGTCAAGAAAATATTAAACATATTAAAATAAATTTTTAAAACAGGAGTACAAATGAGTCGTATAATTTTTTGTACATTTTTAAAAAAAAAATCTGAAGGTCATAAGTATCCACCTTATCCAGGTATATTAGGAAAAAAAATATATAAAGAAATATCTAAAATAGCTTGGGAAAAATGGATTATAGAACAAACTAAAATTATTAATGAACAAAAACTGAATATGATAAAAAAAGAAGATAGAAAAAAAATAGAAAATTATATGCAATTATTTTTATTCAAAAAATAAATATTAATTTTATAAAAATTTATTTCATTCAAAAAATGCTTATTTTTGATTCCGGTATAGGCGGTTTATCTATACTTAATATTATAAAAAAAGAAATTCCAGAAATAAATTATATTTACGTTTTCGATAACGAAGCTTTTCCGTATGGAAAAAAAAAGAAACAGTTTCTTATAAAAAGAAGTATAAAAATTATAAAAAAAATAAAAGAAAAATACCCTATTAAAATAGTAATTATAGGTTGTAATACAGTATCTACAACATCTTTAGAAATTTTAAAAAATATTTTTCATATACCAATAATAGGAATTTTACCCTCTCTTAAACACGCTTCAAATATAACAAAAAATAAACATATCGGATTAATAGCAACACATGCAACAATAAATAGTGCATACGTTAAAAAAATAATAAGTAAATATTCTTATTTAAATAATATAAAAATTATAGCTACTAATAAATTAGCTAGAATATCTGAAAATAAAATTAGAAATTTATCGATTTCTAATACAGAAATAAAAAATATTTTTAAACCATGGAGTGATTGTCTGACTTTTCCTGATACAATTATACTAGGATGTACTCATTTTTCATTTATTGAAAAAGAAATTAAAAAAATTTTTAAAAAAAAATCTACTATCCTTATAAATCCACAAGATTTAATTATTAGTAAAGTTAAAAAAAAAATTTGTCGATATTTAGATAACCAAAATATCAAAGAGAATATTTTTTTATATTCTAAGAATGATAAAAATATTGAACAACTATTATTTTTATTAAAAAAATATAATTTTTCTAAATTAAAAAAGATAAGTTTATATTAATTTATTTTTTTTATGAAATAAACTTTTATATTTTTTACATAAGTATTTTAATAAGTCATACAACAAATTGATATTTTTAATGTCATTAGAATGTTTATTTAATAGTATTTTAATATCATAAAAATATTTTCTTAAATAAGAAGCATTAAAGATATTCAAACAATATTCAAGCCAAATTTTTTTTTCATTTTTATTAAGTACATCAAAAAAATTACGAGCTTTATAGCGAAAAAATAAACAGTTTAAACGAATATCATAAAAATTTGGTTGAATATTCTTTAAATGATGCGGTTTAGTTTGATTAATCAAATTAACTAATTTTTTATCATGAATATTAAAAAAACTATTATACAATTGTAAATCTACATTTGAAGAAACAGAATATGAATTACGACGAAATAAAAGTTTATTTACCTTTCTAATCAAAAATAAATTTTCCTTAATTAAATTAACTCTGTTTTTATATAGGTCTATATCAAAATTTAATCGTTTTATATCTTTTATACGCAAAGATTGAATAGGCGCTAAAATAGGACAACGATTAAGATGCACTAGTATCACTCCCAAGTCAAATATATTTTCAAAAAAAATATTACTTAAAGGCTTCTTTTTTAAGAAGGCAATTAATTTTTTAACATCCTTAAATAAATCAATAGCAATTAATACATTTTTATTATTTAAATCCCAGGTTATAGGTAATATACAACTACTATTATTTCTTATAGCCCCGAAATAACTAGAAATATAAATTACTGGTTTAAAACTTTCTATTTTTACTGATTTATATAAAATATCTTTTTTTCGATGTTTGTAAAAAAAATTAAATAATTTTGGATGCTTTTTTTTTATTAATTTTGCTATTTTAATAGTAGCATAAACATCTGACGTAGCATCATGAACATTATTGTGTAATATATGATTTATTTTAGTCAATTCTGATAATTTGAATATAGGAACACCAAATTCATTCTTAGGCCATTTTATACCATCAGGTCTTAAAGCATGACATGCTCGAACAATATTTAACAAATCCCAACGAGAATTATTGTTTTTCCAACTCCATTCATAAGGATCAAAAAAATTACGATAAAATATATTCCTTGTAATTTCGTCATCAAAAATAATATTGTTATAACCAACTATACAAGTATTAGGAGTTATTAAAATATTATGTATTTTTTTAGCAAATTTATATTCATTACTACCGTATTTTTCTGTATATTGCGGAGTAATACCAGTTATTAAAACTGCATTGGGGTCAGGTAAATAATCATCGGATGGAAAACAGTAAAAACATTGAGGCTCTTCAATAATATTTAAATTTTGATCGGTTCTAATAGATGCAAATTGAGCAGGTCTATCTAAAGATGTATGAGTTCCAAAAGTTTCATAATCATAAAACAAAAAATCAGAATTATTTTTTTTATATGTTTCTATAATTTTTTTCATATTAAAGGATTTTAAAAGGAATTTACAAATTTTTTTAAAATATGACAAATTAGATGTAATTTAAGACTAAATATTTTATTAATCGTTTTAAATTTTTTTATACTTTTATCTTTTATAAAATGTAATATTAAAGAATTTAAATGATTTAAAAAAATATACTTCCGCTTTAAAAAAGCTTAAATTTTAATTTATTCTCATATAAAACTTAAACTATTTTAAAAAATCATGATTAAAAAAATTTGATGAAATATTTTAAGAAAGGAAAAATATTGTAAGAAATGAAACTATTAAATTTAAAAAGATTTTAAAAAAATTTTTTCTCCCCTGACTGGATTCGAACCAGTGACATACGGATTAACAGTCCGCCGTTCTGCCAACTGAACTACAGAGGAATAAAGAGTATTTATATCAAAATTTTATATATCTGTCAAATATATATATAAAATAAAAAATAAATTAAAAAAAAATAAAAGAAATCTAGATTATTAATAAAAATTGATTTATAGTAAAGGAATAAAAAAATTATGGCCCTTTAGCTCAGTGGTCAGAGCAAGCGACTCATAATCGCTTGGTCGCTGGTTCAAATCCAGCAAGGGCCATAAAATATTTAAATTATTTTTTATTACTAAAAAATAAATCTAAAATTTAATAATTAATTGGAGCTCAATTGAGTGAATTATAAAGAAACATTTATTAAATTTCTTATAAAAAAAAAGTTTTAACTTTCGGAAAATTTGTTTTAAAATCTAAACGCATCAGTCCTTATTTTTTCAATTCTGGAATTTTATGTGCAGGAAAAGATATATTTGAAATTGGTTTAATTTACGCAAAAGCTATAATAAATTCAAATATTCAATTTGATGTATTATTCGGTTCTGCATATAAAGGAATTCCCATTGTCGTAGCTACTTCCATCGCTCTAAAAAATAAATATAATGTAAATATTCCATATTGTTTCAATAGAAAAGAACAAAAAAAACATGGAGAAAAAGGATTTTTAATAGGCGAAAAAATAAAAAATAAAAAAATTATTATTTTAGATGATGTTGTTACATCAGGGGCGTCAATAAAACAAGCTATTGAAATAATTAAAAATGAAAAATCTAAAATAGTTTCAATTTTTGTATTATTAGACAGAGAAGAAAAAAAAATAAGTATTAATAGGCACGAAAAAGAAAAATACAAAATAAATTCAATTATTAAAATTAATGAATTTATTTCATACGTTTTAAAAATCGAAGAATTAAAAAAATATGGAAAAAAAATAATTGAATACCAAGAAAAATATAATTTTTATTAAAAAATAATTTAAAATTTTACATGCCAGAATGTCCGAAACCTTTTTTTGAACGTAATGTTTTTTTGAAATTATTTACTATATAAAAATTAGGTCTAATAATCGGAACAAAAACTAATTGAGCAATTCTATCATTTGGATTAATGTAAAAATTTTTTTTACTTCGATTCCACAAAGATATCATTAATTCACCTTGATAATCTGAATCAATTAAACCAACTGAATTTCCCAAGATAATTCCATTTTTGTGGCCTAATCCTGAACGAGGTAAAATTAAAGCGGTAATATAAGGATTTTCGATGTATATTGCAATTCCTGTTGGAATTAAAATTACATCGTTAGCAATCAATAAAATTTTTTCTTTTATAGAAGCTCTTAAATCTAAACCTGATGAACCAGAAGTAGCATACTTAGGTAATAAAAAATTTTTTTTATTAATACATGAATTTAATATTTTAATTTTAATTTTATACATAATACACTTAACTTTACGAAGTAGCAAAAAATCCTGGATTAATTAAAGAAGATTGAGAAGACAATAAATAATCTAGTTTCCTTCCATTCAATGCTTGCATTTTTCCACCAGAAGCAATTACAATAGCATGACCTGCAGCAGTATCCCAAATATATGTACTTCCAAATCTCGGATAAATTTGAGCTGTTCCTTCAGCTATATAGCCGAATTTTAATGATGAACCTAATTTTTTTATTTTATAATTTTTTAACGTACTCAAATAATATTCTAGCTGATCATCTATATGTGATCTACTAGTTATTAATAATGGTACATCAGATTGAGCAACGTAAATTCTTTCACAACCTTTTGATGTTTCTTTCCAGGCTTTTTTATTAAAAGAAAAATATAAAATGTCAAAAAAAGGAGCATATAAAACACCTAATATTGGAATACCCTTTTGAATTAAACTAATATTTACTGTAAATTCTCCATTTTTTTTTAAAAATTCTTTCGTTCCATCTAATGGATCAATTAACCAATATATGTTCCAAGATTTGTAATTTTTTAAATGATGTTTTTGTTCTTCAGATAATATAGGAATATTTGGAAAAAAAGAAGTTAATCCTGTCGTAATAATATTATTTGATATATAATCGGCATTAGTTATTGGTGTATTATTTAATTTATAAGATATCTTAATAAAATTTTCTTGAGAAGAATATATATCCATAATAGCACTTCCAGCAACGCGTGCCAATTTACATACTTTTTTTAGCATTGTATACCTGTATTAATAATTAAATACATTTAATCTATAATTATTTCTTTGAAATTATATTAACAATAAAATATTGATGTATTTTAGGATGAGGCTGAAAAACGACTGTGTGCTCTCCTGTATGACGCAATACTCCGTTTGGTAAACGTATTTCTTTTTTGTTTATTTTGATACCTAATAAAGAAATTTCTTTAATAATGTTCCTAATACCTACAGAACCGAATATTTTTCCTTCTTTGCCAACTTTAGATAAAATTGTTATAGATTTTATTTTTTTTATTTTTTCAGCTCGTGATTGAGCAATAAGAAATTTATTTGTGTCTTCTTTTTCTAATTCAATACGCTGAGCTTCAAAAGACTCAATATTTATTTTATTAGCTAAAATTGCTTTTCCTGTAGGAATTAAAAAATTTCTAGCATAACCAGGTTTTACACGAATAATAGCCCCTGAATTACCTAATTTATTAATTTTTAACAAAAGAATGACTTCCATTTTTTATTCTCTCTTAGAATGTGTTATTAGAAAAATTTTAGCGGTGTTGATCAGTATATGGAAGCAAAGCAAGATATCGTGCTTTTTTAATACAACGAGATAATTGACGCTGATATTTAGCACGTGTTCCGGTAATTCGACTGGGAACGATCTTTCCATTTTCTGTAATATAATTTTTTAACATTATAATATCTTTATAATCTATATCTTGAATACCTTCCGCAGTAAAACGACAAAATTTACGACGACGAAAGTAGCGTGCCATTTAGATACCTCTAATATTATTTTCTTGTTTTAAAAAGATTTTTAAGAAATAAAAATTAATACTTAAAAATTTACTTTTTTTCTTTTTTTTCTTCTTTTAATTTCATTATAGGTGACAATTCAGAAATTGGTTTCTTCACAGACATAATCATATTTCTAATAACTGCGTTATTAAAACGAAAATCTGTTTCTAGTAAATTAACGATTTTAGAATCAGCTTCTATGTTCATGAGGATGTAATGAGCTTTATGAAGTTTTTTAATTGGATATGATAATTGGCGTCTTCCCCAATCTTCTAAACGATGTATTACACCTGAATGATTAGAAATAATTTTTTTATATTTTTCAATAATTAAGTTTACTTTATCACTATAATCAGGATGAATCATAAGTACAATTTCATAATGACGCATTTGAGAGAACGATCCTTTTGGTTTTTTAGCTTCTTAAAAAATAAGATTAAACTTTATTTTTTAAAAGATGCAAGGAACTTTTGTAAAAACTTTGATTATTTTTACATACTATTTTAAATTACTTAAAAAATCAATAAATTTAATTTATTTTAATTAATTATAAATTTTTTTAAAAAAATATATTTATAAAGATAATTCAATTTTTCTTTGATTTAAATTAACTGAAATAACTTTTACCTTTAAAGTATCGCCCAATCGATAAATATTTTTAGTTGATTTGCCAATTAATTTTAAACCCATAGAATCAAAATAATAATAATCATCACTTAATTTTTCTATATGAACTAATCCATCGATAAAAAATTTGTCTAAACGCACGAAAAAACCAAAAGAGGTAACATTTGAAATCACTCCTGTCAGAATATAACCAATTTTATTTTTCATAAATTCGCATTTTAACCAATCAACAACATCTCTCGTCGCATCATCTGCTCGTCTTTCGGTAATAGAGCAGTGAGCGCCTATTTTTTTCATTTCATTTATATTGTATAAAAAAAATTTCTTATAATTACAAGATTCTTTTTTAAAAGAAGCTTCTCTCTTATTTTTTAAAATTAATTTTTTAATGATTCTATGTAATATAAGATCAGGATAACGTCTAATAGGAGAAGTAAAGTGCACATAACTAGATAAAGCAAGTCCAAAATGACCACAATTAATAGGAGAATACACAGCTTGCTTCATAGAACGTAACAATAAAGTTTGAATCATTTCATAATCAGGACGATTTAATATTTTTTTTAGTAAAATTGAATAATGACAAGCCTTTGGATTGTCTCCACCTAATAAAGAAAGTCCTAATTCTTTTAATAACAAACGAAAACTACTCACACTTTCTTTGCTTGGCTGAGCATGATTTCTGAATAATATAGGATAATTATATTTTTCAATAAATCGAGCAGATGCTATATTGGCTAATATCATGCAAGTTTCAATAAACTTATGAGCGTCATTACGAATTTTTTGATAAATTTTATTAATACGAAAATGATCATCTAAAATAAATTTAGCTTCTGCATTTTCAAAAGAAATACCTTTTTTTAAAAATCTTTTTTTGTTTAAAAATTTGTATAAAAAAAACATATTTTGAATATATTTTAATAATTTTTTATATTTTAATTGTAATTCAACGTTACCATTCCAAATATCAAATATTTCATCATATGTAAAACGTCCATGAGAACGAATAACTGCTTCATAGTGTTTATATTGAACTAATTTTCCTTCACTTGACAAACTCATTTCGCATATTAAGCATAAACGATCTACGGAAGGATTTAAAGAACATAAGTCTGTGGATATTTTTTCTGGTAACATTGGTACCACTAGAGAGGGAAAATATACAGAGTTTCCTCTGTTAAAAGCTGCTTTATCTAAAGCAGTATTGGGTTTAATGTAATAACTTACATCTGCAATTGCTACCCATAAATTCCATCCTTCTTCTAAATCTTTCTTTTTTTTACAAAAAATAGCATCATCAAAATCACGAGCATCTTTTTCATCAATAGTAAAAAAAGGGAAGTGTCTTAAATCCACGCGATTATCTAAATCTTTTTGACTAATTTTATTACTGATTCGACACAATTGATTTTTTACTTCTCTTGACCATGAATAAGGAATATTATGTGTTCTTAAAGCAACGTTAATTGATAAATCAATTCCCATTTTTTTACCTAATACTTCTATTATTTTTCCTTGTATTTTATTTTTAAAAAAGCCCTTTTTTAATTTAACTAAAACAATTGATCCTATCGTAATTTTATTATTAATAATTGAAGGCAAAATAAAAATTTTAAAATTAAAACGACTGTCATTAGGAATCACAAATTCTATTTTTTTATCTAAATAATATCGACCTACAATTAATATATTAGTTGATTGAAATACTTTTAATATTTTAGCGATATTTCTTTTTTTATTTAACTGTATAATATGGGCTAAAACAAGATCTCCATGAATACATGATTTCATTTCATCCTTAGAAATCCAAACATCCTCTTTTAATGTTTCTGTTCTGAGAAATCCATAACCATCTCTATGACCTATAACTTTTCCTTTAACCAAATTAAGATTTTCTAAAGATATATAGCGACGATTAGAGGTATATATAATTTGATTATCTTTCTCCATTCTTTTCAATCGTTGACGTAATATTTGTTTTTCTTTTCGACAATTAATATGAAGTTTTTTTTCTAAAATTTTTTTACTAATTAAATTATTATACTTTTTTAAAAGAAGTAAAATATATTTCCTACTAGGAACAGAATTTTTATATTTTTTTATTACTTTTTTTTGGTAGATATCTACTACCATATTTTCTTTCTCCAATTAAATTAATTATTAATTGACATTAAATTATGAAAATAATATTCTTAGTTAAAACATTTTGAAAAAATTAAATAAAAACATTATTTAATCAATTTTTAAAAATGGATTATTTACTATAATAGTATCAAAGCGATCTGGACCTGTAGAGATCATATCAACAGAAATTCTAGCTATTCTTTCAATGCAATTTATATAATTACGAGCTTCTTTAGGTAAATCCTGTATTTTTCTTATACCTAACGTACTCTTCATCCATCCTGGATAAACTTCATAAACTGGTTCTACATTTTCAAATCCATAAAAACTAGGATAGTTTTTATTATTAACACCAATATTTTTATAAGACGTACAAATTTTTATTTCTTTTAAATTATCTAAAATATCTAATTTTGTTAAACAAAGACCAGATAAAGAATTCATTTTAACTGCTTTTCGCAATAAAACACCATCTAACCATCCAGTACGTCTTTTTCGACCAGTAGTAGCGCCAAATTCCTGTCCTCTTTTAGACAAATAATCATCTATCTTACCAAATGTTTCAGTGCAAAATGGACCATTTCCAACACGTGTAGAATATGCTTTAGTCACACCTAATATATAATTCAAATTTTTAGGTCCTATACCTGTACCAGTAATTGCACTACCAACAGTAGTATTTGAAGAGGTAACATATGGGTATGTACCATGATCAATATCTAAAAAACTACCTTGAGCACCTTCAAAAATTATTTTTTTATTATTTTCAATTGCTTTAAATAAAATAGAAGTAGTATCTTGAATCATATCGCAAATCAAATCTTTTACTTTAATTAAATTATTTAAAATAGTTTTATAATTTATTGATTTATGTTTATAAAAAGATACCAATTGACTATTATAATAGTCAACTATTTCTTCTAATCGAAGAGATAACTTATTCTCATCTTTTAAATCATTCATACGTAATGCTCGACGTGCAATTTTATCTTCATACGCAGGACCAATGCCACGCCCTGTAGTACCAATTGCATTTACACCTAACTTTTTTTCACGAGCTATATCCATTTCAATATGATATGGGAGTATTAAGGGCGCAGAATCAGAAATAAAAAGACGATTTTTAATCGAAATATAATTTTTTTTTAACATTTTTATTTCTTTAATTAATTCAAAAGGTGAAATAACTACACCATTAGCAATAATTCCAATTACATTAGGATGTAATAATCCAGATGGTATTAAATGAAGAACAATTTTTTTTCCATCTACTACTAAAGTATGACCTGCATTATGTCCTCCATGATATCTCACAACATAAGCACTATCTAAAGATAAAAAATCAACTATTTTACCCTTTCCTTCATCGCCCCACTGTGTTCCTAAAATTACAATATTATTATTCATCTTTTTAAGATCCTTTGAACTTTTTTTATATTTGAGTTTAATTGATTAATATAATGAAAAAATTCATTATCTGAATTAATTAAAATAATATTATTACCATTTTTAAAACTATTTTCATAAGCATGTATACTGCGAATAAAAAGATAAAAAAATGACTCTTTTTTAAAGTTTTCTGAAAATAATTTCGCTACTTTAGCTTCTCCTTGACCTTTTATTATCAAAGCTTGTTTTTGTGCTTCTGATAATATTAATGATACTTTATAATCAGCTGCTGCGCGTAATTTTTCTGCTTTTTCTTGACCTTGAGATCGCTGACTTCTAGCCACAGCTCCTCTTTCAGCCCTCATTCTATTATATATAGCATCAGATACTTCTATTGGTAAATTAATTTGTTTAATTCTTACATCTACTACTTCAATACCTAAAGCATTCATACTATTTACATTAATTGATGATTTATTATCTAAATGAACTGTGCCTTGATTTAAAGCTTTTAAAACATCTGTAGTTAATCGTCCCCGCGAGTCCATAACAACTTCCTTGACATTTAAACAACCCATTTCAGAACGTAACCGGTCACTAAATTTTCTTTTTAATAATACTTCAGCTTGAAAAGAATCTCCTCCTCCAGTAGCTAAGTAATATAAACCAAAATCATTGATCCGCCATTTTATATACGAATCAACAATTAGATCTTTTTTCTCTTTCGTAATGAAACGATCAGCTTGATTATCCATAGTATGGATACGCGCGTCTAATATTTTAACAGTTTGCAAAAAAGGAATTTTAAAATGCAATCCTGGAGTATAAACTAATGCTTTTTGATTATTATTACGTACAACTTTTCCGAATTGGAGAACAATACCACGATTTCCTTCTTTTATAATAAAAAACGAAGAGGAAAGAAAAAGAAGAAAAATACTTGATAAACAAATAAATATTTTACTCATAAATTTACTTCCTATGTGTATTTTGAGTATTCTGATCAACTAAATTAAGACGATTTTGTTTTGAAAAATCATGAAAAGATGATAAAGAAAGTCTGTTAACATCTTTTTTTTGTTTAAAATTAGCATGATTTTTCAATGTCTCTACTGAACTAGTAAAAATTTTTTTATTTTCTTTTAAAGAATCAAAAATGTTTCCTAAAGATAAAAATAATCCTGATTTATTTTTGTTATCAATAAAAATTTTTTTATTTTTTAGCAACAATCTTTCCATTGACTCTATATAAAGTCGCTGAAGTGTAATATTTTTAGCTTTTTTATATTCTGGTAAAATTTTTAAAAAACGAACTACTTCTCCCTGCGCTTCTAGAATTATTTTTGAAGAATACGATTTAGCTTCTTCTAAAATTCTTTGCGCCCTTCCCTTTGCTTTTGGTTCGACTTCGTTTGCATATGCTTCAGCTTCTCGTATATATTGTTCGCGATTTTCACGAGCAGCAATTGCGTCATCAAAAGCAGATTTAACTTCTTCTGGAGGTCTTGCTGTTTGAAAATTTACATCTAATATAGTAATTCCCATATTATAGGGCTTAATAGTTTCTTCAATTTCTTTTTGAGTATTATTTCTTACTAAAGTACGACCTTCAGTTAATATTCTATCCATAGTTAAATGCCCAATAACTCCACGCAATGCACTATCAGTAGCTTGACGCAAGCTATCGTCAGGATAATTAACAGAAAATAAATAATCTGAAGGATTTGTAATTTTATATTGTACATTCATTTCGACTCGTACTACATTTTCGTCAGAAGTTAACATGGTACCTGAAGTTGCTAATTCACGAACAGTTTCAACATTTACAGATTTGACTTCATTAATAAAAACTGGCCTCCAATTAAGACCTGGTCCAACTACATGACTAAATTTTCCAAAATTAGTTACTACACCACGTTCTGCTTCTTTAATTGTATAAAAACCACTAACGCACCAAATAAAAAAAATTATAAAAAAAATTATTAAAAAAGGATTTATATTATTTTTTAATTTATTTAATGAATTCGGTGATTTAGACGAATTAGACGAATAAGTTTTTTTAGTAACTAATTTGGTAAAGTCTAATATAAATTTCTTAAAATCAGATATATTTTTTTTTGTACTAATATTTTTTTCATTTAAGTTACTTGAGCAATCTTTTTTTTGATTATCTTTTTTTCCCCACAGATCACTTTCAGACTCTTTTTTGTTTAATTTATTCCAGGCCATTTTATGCCTCATTCTATGAAAAATAAATTCTAAAAATTTTTAAAAATTATAATATTCTGAGTAAAAAAATACTTTTTTATTTTAACGGGATAAAATTTTTTAAAATATTTTTATTAAAATTTATTCAATAAATTAATTAAATTAAAAAAATTTAACGAAAATTAAATAAATATTTAAAAAATTTTAATTAAATCTAATTAGAAATGTTAATTTAATATTTTTGATTTAATAAATTTAAGATTTTTTTTAAAAGAATATGATGCGATAAAGAACTATTTAAATAATGAATATTTTTCCATTTTTTTAACCATGTTAATTGATGTTTGACTAATTTACGAGTAGCAAAAATAATTTTATAAAACATTTCGTTATAAGTAGTTTTATATTCTAAATATTCCCACATCTGACGATATCCAATAGATTTTATAGAAGGTAAATTCTTATGTAAATCTCCTCTAAAAAATAAATTTTCTACTTCTTTTTGAAAACCCAAAAAAAACATATTCTTTATACGTTCCTCAATTTTTTCATATAACCATATTTGACTAGGAGGCATCATACAGAATTGAATAACACCATATGGAAATTTAGAAAAAATATTTTTTTTTAAATCTGTTAAAGTTTTTCCAGAAATGTAGAAAACTTCTAATGCGCGCAATAATCTTTGGTGATCATTTTTATGAATTCGAGAAGCAGATATAGGATCTATAAAAGATAGTTGTTCATGTAAAAAATTTTTTTTATTTCTATTTTTATCTAATAAAATTTGACGAATTTTAATATTTGAAGCTGGCAAATTAGACAGCCCATATAGCAATACTTGATAATAAAACATTGTACCACCAACGAGGCAAGGTATTTTCCCGATTTTTATAATTTTTTTAATTTCATTTAAAGCATCTTTTCTAAATTCTGCTGCTGAATAACTTTCGCTAGGATCTTTAATATTTAATAAACTATGCGGATGATGCAATAAATAAAAATCATTTGGTTTGTCTGTTCCAATATTCATATCACGATAAATTAAC
Organism: Buchnera aphidicola (Melanaphis sacchari); assembly: GCF_003096055.1. Taxonomy (NCBI): domain Bacteria; kingdom Pseudomonadati; phylum Pseudomonadota; class Gammaproteobacteria; order Enterobacterales; family Erwiniaceae; genus Buchnera; species Buchnera aphidicola. The sequence continues at coordinate 36,221 of NZ_CP029161.1, read as the reverse complement.
GCGGAATCTACACTAATAATTTCTATTGGTAAATATTTTCTAAGATAGATGACAAATTTACTTTTTCCACATGCGGTGGGACCCATTAGAAAAAGACATTTTTTTTTGAAAAATTTATTAATATGCATAAATTCACTAATTTTTATTTATTAATAAATAGAAAATATACTATAATGCATCTTTTAAATTTAATAAAATTGAATTTTTATAATTATAAAAAAATATTTTTAATTTAAAAATATCTAATTTAATTCTGAGAAATTTAAAAATTTTTAATCAATTTTCTTTTTTTTAATTTTTAAAAAAATAAGAATTTTAAATATTTATATATTCTACTAAAGAATTTTTTTAAATTTTAATTTTATTAAATTAACCTTTAAAAATTATTAATTAAAATAGATCTTATTTAAATAATTTTTACTTTTGCCTCATTAAATATTTCTCGAATAATTGACGCATTTCATTAAAAAGTAAAAATATAACATTTTATTTTAAAAAACCATGAGAGTATTTCTTTAAAAGAAAAATATATTCTAAAATAATAGAATAAACTTCTTTTGTATTTAAATTTAAATCACATATTTTAATGATAGTTTGCTCAATACCATATTTTTTTATTAAAGAAAATATTTTTATGGATTCTATATCATTTTTATTTTTATAAAAAAATGCTGCAGAAATACCTTTGACTAAATTAGAATATGGTAGATTATATTTTATAGCTTTTAAAAGAGGATATATTAATCGTTCATCTTTTTTTAATTTTTGCAATGGATTTCTTGCAATTCTTTCAATTTTGTCTAATAAATAAGGATTTTTAAAACGAGCAAGAATTTTATTAATATAAGATAAATGTTTATTTTCATCTACATTGTAACACTTTATTAGAGTAAGACCGCTTTCTTGCATAGAATTTTTTACAATTTGAAATATTTCTCTATCTAAAATTGTTTCATATATAGTTTTATACTTTTTTGTCCAACCTAAATATGCAGCAATAGCATGTCCCGTATTTAATGTTAAAAATTTTCTATCTATAAAATATTTTAAATTACTACTCAATGTCATATTAATAATTTTAGGAGGTTCACCTTTAAATTGAGTGGAATCTACAATCCATTCTTTAAAGTTTTCAGAAACTAAACATAATTTATTTTTTCCAATAGAAAAACTTGTTGGTATAATCACATCAATACTGCAATTTACAAAACCAATATATTTTTTAAAATAAGGATAATGGATTGAGGAAATTTTTTCTAAAACCTTTTTCTTTAAATAAGAACTTGCCATCATTTTATTTTCACATGCAATTATATTTAATGGCTTATTATTTTGAGAATAAATTTTTAAAACAATTCCTCGAGCAAGAATTTTAGAGATTTCATCTAAAGAAGAAACTCCGACAGATGTTGTAATTAAATCTGCATGAGAAATAAGATTAGCAATGTTTGAGTCGTAGGAATGCACAGCGCTCACGTTTTTTACTGTAATAATTTCTTCATAATTATTTCCAACTAATTTAATATTATATTCTTGATAATGATTAATAATATCTATTAAATTCTTATTAATATCAGAAAAAATTAAATTAAATCCAGAATCTAATATTGTCTTTCCAACGAAACCACGTCCAATATTTCCTGCGCCAAAATGTAAAGCTTTCATAAAAAATTCCAATTAAAATTATTTTTTTTCATTTAAATAAAATAATACTTCTTGTATATTTTTTGTATTAGATAATTTTAAAATAACATCCTTATTATCTAACGCATTAGTAATGCTACTAACTACCATGATATGCTCATTATTTTTTGCTGCAATACCAATGACTAAATAAGCAATATCATCAACATTTTCTCCAAAACGAACTCCTTTAGGAAATTGACAAAAAATTATACCGGTTTTTAAGATGTTGTCTTTTGCTTGAATAGTGCCATGTGGTAGTGCTATTGATTCTCCTATCCAAGTAGAGCTTATTTTTTCTCGTTCTAACATTGCTTCAACATAACTATTTTTTACATAACCTTGATTCACTAAATGTTGTCCAACAATACTAATTGCTTCTTCTTTATTTTTAGCATTTTGATTTAAAAAAATATTTTTCTCAGTTAATTGAAATAAATTATTTAACTCTTGCGATGAATCAACATTATTAACAATTTTACTATTCTTATAATTAATATCATTTTTACAACTAATATCTTTAATTAATTTTTTTATTAAAGAATCGTAAAAGTCATTATCAATGAAATTATTTAATGATATATGGTAAATATTAGGAGCATACTTTTTAGCACGATAAGTTAATTTTTGATGTGTAATAATTAAATCAGCATCCTTAGGTAAAGAATGAATAGAACAATTAGATACACAAATATTTTCTAAATTTGCATCTTTTATTTTTTTTTGTAAAATACTAGCTCCTATTGCACTAGATCCCATACCAGCATCACAAGCTACTATAATTTTTTTAACATTTTTTAAAAAAATATGTTTTTCTTGATTATCTATTTTATTTTTTTGATTTTTATCTAATCCGTTAAATATATCCTTAGATAATTTATTAACTAAACCATTTGTTTCCTTTATTTTATTTAAGGGAAATCGGAAAAATAAAAAAGCACTGATGAATGAAACTATAAAAGAAGATAAGATGGAAAAAATATTAGCGAAATATAAATTTTTTTGAGTCATGGCTAAAATAGATAAAATAGATCCTGGAGATATAGCAGAAATTAAACCACCCTTAAAAAAAACAAGCATAAAAATGTTTGTCATACTACCTAAAATTAGAGATATCATTAACTCTGGTTTAATCAGGACATAAGGAAAATAAATTTCATGTACTCCACCTAAAAATTGAATGATAGCTGCAGCTCCCGATGACTGATATAATTTTCCCTTGCCAAAATAAAAACACGCCATCAATATACCTAGTCCTGGTCCGGGATTTGATTCTATTAAAAAAAATAAAGAACTTTTATTTTCTGATATTTCTTGAATTCCTAATGGAGAGAATATTCCATGATTAATTATATTATTCAGAAAAAATACTTTAGCTGGTTCAACAATAATTGCGATTAAAGGAAGTAAATTATGTTCTATAATTATTTTTACTAAAGATTTTAAAACGTTGGAACTCCATTCAATTGATGGGCCGATTAAAAAAAAAGAAATGATAATCAAAAAAATTCCAATAATGGCAATTGAAAAATTATTCACTAGCATTTCAAAACCATTTTTTATTTTATTTTTCACTATTTCATCAAATTTTTTAATTACCCATGCACCAAATGGACCTGCTACCATCGCTCCCAATAACATTGGTGTATGAGTACTAACTATCATTCCTATAGTAGTTATACTTCCAATTACCCCTCCTCTCTCGCCTGCAATTAACCGACCTCCTGTATATCCAATAAGAATTGGTAAAAGATAAAAAATTATAGGCGGTATTAATTGAGCTAACATCTCATTAGGTTGCCAACCTAAAGGTATAAATAAAGAAGTCATAATACCCCATGTAATAAAGATGCTTATATTGGGAATAATCATACTACTTAAAAAACTACCAAAATTCTGTATTTTTGATTTAGTTAACATAAAGACCACTCATTCCCGAAGAATAGCTTTGATAAGATAATTTTTAAATTCTTAGTAAAATAAAAAATCTGTTTTAAAAATGAGCCTGAAAATGATTTGCATATTAAATAATAATGAAGTGTTTTTTTTGAAAAAATAATTTCTAATAGAAAAATTCTAAATAAAATTTACTTTTTAATATTTTTTTTAAAAGATTTATAAAAATTTATAAGACCCTCCGTAGAAGTATCAAAATTAACATTATTTTTATTTTTTTTAGAAAGACAAGTATAAATGTTTTTAGTCAGTTCTTTTCCTATTTCTACACCCCATTGATCAAAACTAAAAATATTTAATATATGACCTTGAACAAATATTTTATGCTCATATAAAGCAATTAAAGCTCCTAAAGTATAAGGTGTAATTTTGCGCAGTAAAATAGAATTACTTGGTTGGTTTCCGTCACAAACTTTATATGGTAAAATTTCTTTTAATTTTATATTTTTATTATTAGAATTTATTATGTTTTTTAATAAATCCTCTTTCGATTTTCCAAATGCCAAAGCTTGAGTTTGAGCAAAAAAATTAGATATTAATTTAATATGATGATGTTTTAAATCATTATGAGAAATAACAGGAGCAATAAAATCACAAGGGATTAATTTAGTACCCTGGTGTATTAATTGAAAAAAAGCATGCTGACCATTAGTTCCTGGCTCTCCCCAAATAATAGGACCAGTATGATAAGATATTTTTTTTCCATTTCTATCAATAGATTTTCCATTAGATTCCATATTAGATTGTTGAAGATATGCAGCAAATCTATGCATATATTGGTCGTACGGTAATACTGCTTCAGTTTCAACACCAAAAAAATTAGTGTACCAAATACTAATAAGAGCTAATAATATAGGAATATTTTTATCATGTTCAGAATAATAAAAATGATTATCCATATCATACGCACCGCTCAAAAATTTTTCGAAATTATCAAAACCAATTGATAAAATAATAGATAAACCTACCGAAGACCATAGTGAAAAACGACCTCCTACCCAATCCCAAAATTTAAAAATATTCTCAATTCTAATTCCAAAATTTAATACATTATTAACATTAGCAGATAAAGCAAAAAAATGTTTATTTAAAAAATTTACATTTTTTGATTTTTTTAAAAACCATAATTTAGCACTATGAGCATTAATTATTGTTTCTTCTGTAGTAAATGTTTTTGAAGCTACTAAGAATATTGTAGTTTCAGGATTAATTTTTTTTAATACTTCCAAAAGATGATTACCATCTATATTAGAAACATAGTGTATGTTTAAATGATTTTTATATGGACGTAACGCTTCAGTAACCATATATGGACCTAAATCAGATCCTCCTATTCCTATGTTAACAACATCAGAAATAGATTTTCCAGTATAACCTTTCCATTGACCACTAATAACTAAATTTGAAAATTCTTTCATTTTCTTCAAAGTATCGTTTACATCTAACATAACATTATGATTATTAACAAATATTGGGAAATTTTTTCTATTACGTAATGCAATATGTAAGACAGAACGATTTTCTGTTTTATTAATTTTTGCTCCGATAAACATGTTGTGAATTGCAGATTTTAGATCAGTTTCTTTCGCTAAGTTTAATAAGTTTTTTAAAGTTTCTTTATTAATTCTATTCTTAGAAAAATCAATTAAAATATCATTTTTAAATAAAATAGAAAAATTTTTAAATCGGTTAGGATCTTCTAAAAAAAAATGTTTTAAATGAATATTTTTTATATTCTCGAAATTTTTTTTGAGTTTTTTCCAGGATTTAGTTTCAACACAACTAATATTTTTCATGAAATAATCAATCTCTCTTGTATCAAGATTTTTAAACATATTATACTATAATGATTTGTTTTTTAATAATTACAACATTAATTTTTAATATTCGTAATTCAATAAAAAATAGAATTTTTATAAAAACTCATAAAAATTAGTTAAAAATTAAAAAATTTTAATTAAATGAAATATAATTTAAAAAATAAACTTTTAAAGATCAAAAAATGAATAAAAAAAATCTTATTTGGATTGATTTGGAAATGACCGGATTAAACCCAGAAATACATCGTATTATTGAAATTGCGATATTAATTACAGATTCTCAGCTAAACATTATCTTAGAAGGACCTGTCGTTGCAATTCACCAGAAAAAGAAACATATTACATCAATGGATACATGGAATAACAATATTCACACCCAAACTGGATTAATAGAAAGAGTTCAAAAAAGTAAATATGATGAAATAAAAGCTGAATCTAAAATAGTATCTTTTTTAAAAAAAACAGTTCCTATTCATTCATCTCCAATGTGTGGTAATAGTATTTATCAGGATCGAATATTTTTACGTAAATACATGCCAATTTTAGAAGATTATTTTCATTATCGATGCATAGATGTTAGCACAATTAAAGAATTAGTATCTCGCTGGCATCCTGCTTTAAAAAAAAAAAAAAAAAATCATACAGCGAGAGAAGACATTTATGAATCTATAATGGAACTAAAATTTTATAAAAAAAAATTTTTTGAATTCAAGAAATAAATTTTTAAAATATAATTATTTGAATAAATCAAAAAATATTTTTAAAGAAAGCTTGATAAATATATTTTATATATATAAAATATATATCTAATTAAAAATTACAATACTTTGCGGGAATAGCTCAGTTGGTAGAGCACAACCTTGCCAAGGTTGGGGTCGCGAGTTCAAATCTCGTTTCCCGCTCCAATTTTTTATAAAAAATTTATATTTAAAATATTTTAAATACAAAAAATAAAGCTTAAATTAAAAATCATATTTTGATAACTATTAAAAAAATTAAATAAATGTTAAAATGTATAAAAAATATACATCAAAAAATTAAAAAAAATAAGTCTTATTACAAGATAATAACAATTTTTTTTTGCTTATTTCTTTAGAAATTCATTCTGAAACGAATTACAAAGAAAAAAACTTTATAGGACAAAAAAAAGATAATTTTTTTTTAACAAAGAAAAAAGAAAAAATTTAAAAAAAATTATTATTGTAATAGATCCAGGACATGGCGGACAAGATCCAGGAGCAATCAGTAATCAAGGTCTGCAAGAAAAAAAAATTACATTAAAAATAGCAAAAAAATTAAAAAAATTATTAAATTCAGATAAATTTTTTTACGGCATATTGACTCGTAATAATGATACCTATGTTTCTTTAAAAAAAAGAAAAAATTTTTTAAAAAATTATCATACAAACTTATTAATTTCCATCCATGCAGATTCATCTAAAAAAAAATATGTATCAGGTCCATCAATATGGATTATTTCAAAAAATAGAATAAATCGAGAAATTAATAATTTTATAAAAAATAAAAAAGAAAAAATGTATTTTCCAAAAAAAATTCAATACATACTTAAATATAAAAAAAGTATTTCTTTGAAGAAAACTGCTCTTAATCTACAATTAAATAATTTTCAAGAAATGGAAATTAGTTTATCAAATTATATATTTCAACAATTTAAAAAAATCACAAAAATCAATAAAACACAACCAAATTATGCTAGTTTAGAAATATTAAGCTCTATAAATAGACCTTCTATATTAATAGAAACGGGATTTATTACGAATATTAAAGAAGAAAAAAAACTAAAAACAATTCAATATCAAAATAAAATCGCTCACGCTATTTATATTGGTTTAAAAAATTTCTTTCAAAAAAGATGTATATCTAATTTTGAAAAAAAACTAAAAAAACATTTTAATTAAAATAAATTTAAGCATCAAAATACCATTTAAGATGCTTAAAAAAATTTTTACTTAATTATCTTAAAACGCTTTTTAAATCTTTCAACACGACCTCCAGTATCAATAATTCTTTGCTTCCCAGTATAAAATGGATGGCATTTTGAACATATATCTAAATTTAGATTACAGTTAATTGTTGAAAAAATTTCAAGTGCATTTCCGCATGAACAAGTAGCTTTTATTTGAAAATAATCAGGGTGTATTTTTTTTTTCATGATATTTTTCCTAAACGTATCGTTAATGTTTATTATACGATTATTTATTAATATTTTTTAACATTGAAATATAAAAATGTACAACGATCAAAATAAAATTAATTCAATTTATTTTAAAAATATAAATAAAAAAAGAAATAAAAAAAAAGTATAAAATTTAACAAATACAACTTCTTTTTTATTATAAGCATAATTATTCTTTTTTTTTATTTTTTAAATATATTTTTTAAAAAACCCAATATAACAAAAAAAACAATTATCGAAAAAAAAATAAATTGTGAAAACTCATTGCCTCCGGAGCCAAAAGAAAAGTGGAAATATATTAAAAAATTAGAAAATTTATAATCATTAGAGTTTTAAATATTATTAAAAATCAATACAATATAAAAATATCTATAATTACAATAAATATTCAGTGAAAAAATGTTTATATTATTAATGATTTAATAAATTTCATTTTTTATAATAATATTCTTAAACATCTCACATGCATAAAAATAAAATTTATTTCAAGAGGTTTACTTGTGACCACAATATTAAGTGTAAGATTAAAAAACAAAGTAGTAATTGGAGGTGATGGACAAGCAACTTTAGGTAATACTATTATGAAAAGCAATGTCAAAAAAATTAGAACGCTTTATCATAATAAAGTTATTGCTGGATTTGCCGGTGGAACTGCAGATGCTTTTACTTTATTTGAAATGTTTGAAAAAAAATTAGCTATGTATCAAGGACAATTAAAACGTTCTGCTATTGAGTTAGCAAAAGACTGGAGATCCGACAGAATGCTACGTAAACTAGAAGCTTTACTAGCAGTAGCTGATAAAAATGTTTCATTAATTATAACTGGAAACGGAGATGTAATACAACCAGAGGATGATTTAATAGCAATAGGATCAGGTGGTTGCTACGCACAATCTGCAGCAAGAGCATTAATAGAAAACACTGATTTTAGTGCAAATGAAATTGTAGAAAAATCATTAAATATCGCAGCTAATATTTGTATATATACAAATCACTCTTTTATTATAAAAGAATTACTTTCAGAAAAATAATGAGGATTATCTTTATGTCTAACATGACTCCACCCCAAATTGTTTCTGAACTTGACAAATTTATTATTGGTCAAAAAAAAGCAAAAAAAGCTGTTTCTATTGCATTAAGAAATCGCTGGCGCAGAATGCAATTGAATAGCGAACTACGAAATGAAATTACTCCAAAAAATATTTTAATGATTGGTCCGACAGGAGTAGGAAAAACAGAAATCGCCCGAAGATTAGCTAAACTAGCAAACTCTCCATTTATAAAAGTAGAAGCAACTAAATTCACAGAAGTGGGATATGTTGGAAAAGAAGTAGATTCAATTATTCGCGATTTAACTGACGCTGCCGTTAAAATGATTCGCGTGAAAAATATTGAAAATAATAAAAACAAAGTCAAAGAAATTGTCGAAGAAAGAATATTAGACGTTCTTGTTCCAAGACCAAAAAATAACTGGACAGAAAATGAAAATAATCAAAGTCTAATGAAAACTTTGCAAATATTTCGAAAAAAATTAAGAGAAGGTGATCTTGACGAAAAAGAAATTGAAATTAATGTACTAGCCACTACTATGGGTGTAGAAATCATGGCTCCCCCTGGAATGGAAGAATTGACAAGTCAATTACAATCTTTATTTCAAAACTTAGGAGGGCATAAAAAAAATGTCAGACGATTAAAAATAAAAGATGCAATTTTATTATTAAAGGAAGAAGAAGCGGCTAAACTAATTAATCATGAAGAAATTAAAAAAGAAGCAATTCATGCTGTAGAACAAAATGGTATAGTATTTATTGACGAAATCGACAAAATATGTAAACGAAGTGATTCTTCTGGTCCAGATATTTCTAGAGAAGGTGTCCAAAGAGATTTATTACCATTAGTTGAAGGTTGTACTGTTTCAACAAAATATGGAATGGTTAAAACAGACCATATTTTATTTATTGCTTCAGGTGCATTTCAAACTTCTACACCTTCTGATTTAATTCCCGAACTTCAAGGACGACTACCAATTAAGGTAGAATTGCAAGCCTTAACAATTGATGATTTTGAAAAAATTTTAACCGAACCAACCGCATCAATTACCGCGCAATATCAAGCGTTAATGAAAACAGAAGGAGTTTGTATAAACTTTACAAAAGAAGGTATACGAAATATTGCAGAAACTGCTTGGAAAGTTAATGAATCAGTAGAAAATATTGGAGCGCGTCGATTGCATACAGTACTAGAAAAATTGATGGAAGATGTTTCTTATTATGCTGATAAAAATCAAGGAAAAACGATTGAAATTAATTCAGAATACGTTGAAAAACATTTAGAAAAATTAACTTGCAATGAAGATCTTAGCCGTTTTATTTTATAATTTTATTTAAAATATTTATCTATAATACAAATAACTTAAATATATAAATATTTTTTAAAAAATTTATTTAATTACTCTTGAAAAATAAAAAACAAGACCTTATATGAAATAAAAACATTGTTTAGGTTCAAAATTATTTAAAAAAAATATTTATAACATATATAGGAGTTTTTTATGTCTTATAATCCTTTTTCATTTTTACCTAGCATTAATAATCACAGTGTTTTTTCAGATAGATTTAATCAAATTGATAAAATGTTTAGTACATTAACAGGAGAAAAACCATTATCAGAAAATCCGTTATATAATCTTTCTGAAGTTAATGAAAATCAATACGAATTAATATTAAGTATTCCTGGATATAAAGAAAAAGAATTAGATATATCGGTTCACGATAATCAGCTTTTAATACGAGGAAAAAAAGAAAAACAAAACGATGACAATCATAAAAAAATAAAAAAATGGCTGCATAGAAATATTTTTTTAAATAATTTTTCTTTAAGTTTTAACTTTGATCATAAAATTCACGTCAAAAAAGCAGAACTGAGTTTAGGATTATTGAAAATAAATTTTGAATATCAAATTCCAGAAAAAGAAAAACCTAAAAAAATATTTATTAATATTCCTAATAACGATGCTAAAATTTCTAAAAAATAAATTTAACTAATTTTTAAAGACACATGAATATTTTTCCTAATCATTGTACTTTTTTATTTAAGTACAATGATTATATTTTTAATAAAGGAGTTAAAAAATACCATGAATCCATGGATTAATGCTACTGTTTTAGAAAATCGAAAATGGACTAACAATTTATTTAGTCTCATCTTAAATGCATCTATATCTCCTTTTAAAGCAGGTCAATTCACAAAATTAGCTTTATATGATGAACAACAAGAAAAAAAAATACAGAGAGCATATTCTTTTGTTAACGCACCTAGCGATAAAAAAATAGAAATTTATATTGTTCGCGTTAAAAATGGAAAATTAAGTAATCTTTTATATAAATTAAATTCTGGAGATACAATTCTTATCAAAGAAAATGCATCTGGTTTTTTTATATTAGATGAAATACCGCCTTGTAAAAAATTATGGATGTTTGCAACTGGTACAGCTATTGGTCCCTACTGTTCTATTTTAGAAGAACATAAAAATACTGAAAAATATGAAAATATTATTTTAGTACATGCTGTAAGAAAAAAAAATGAATTAACTTATCTTTCTTTGTTAAAAAAAATACATAAAAAGTATAATGGAAAATTAAAAATTCAAACTATAACTAGTAGAGAAAAAGACAATAATTCTTTATTCGGTAGAATTCCATTTTTACTGAAAAATAATATTTTAGAGAAAAAAATTGGTTTAAAGATTGATGCTGAAAACTCACATGTTATGCTATGTGGAAATCCTGAAATGGTTAAAGATACATGCTTATATTTACAGAAAAGTAGATTTATGAAAAAAAATTTAAGACGCCAAAAAGGTCAAATCACAATGGAAAATTATTGGTAATATTTAAGATCGATTAAATGAAAAAGAAATAACTTGATCAATACTCTTTTTTTTTAATGCTATCATAATAATGCGATCTAAACCTATTGCTATTCCTGAACATGAAGGCAAACCATAACGTATAGCGTTTAAAAAATAATTATCTATTTTTCTTGGAGATAAATTTTCTTTAAAACGATTTTTATTATCTTTTTTAAATCTTTTTTTATGTTCAGAATAATCTGTAAGTTCATAAAAACCATTTCCTAATTCAATTCCTTTAAAAAATATTTCAAATCTTTCTGTTACTCGGGAATCATTTTCGTTAACAAAAGCAAGAGAAGCTTGTTCTGCAGGAAAATGATATACGAATAATGGATTTTTTTCTCCTAAAAATGGTTGTATCTTTACTGTAAATAAAGTTTCTATTAATTTATTTTTATCTATTTCATCAGAAATTAAATGCTCTAAATCTAATAATTTAAAAATTTTTAAAATATCAATAGAATTAGCAGATAACGGATCTATATTCAAATACTTTATAAATATTTCTTGATAAGAAATCTGATCTGATTTATTAAAATTTAATATTTTTTGAAAAAAACGATCTACTTCTTTCATAAAAACCTTCATTTTGCAATCAATTTGATACCATTCCAACATGGTAAATTCTGGATTATGATAGCGCCCAAACTCTTTATTTCTAAAACTATGACAAATTTGATATATAGATCCACTTTGTGCTGCTAGTAAACGTTTCATATGGTATTCTGGGCTAGTGGAAAGCCATAATTTTTTTTTAATAGAATTATTATCATTATATGGAGAATAATAACTGGTACTAAAAGGAGTTAAATTTGCATCTGTTGTAGTAAATTGAGATAAAATTGGTGTTTCTACTTCTAGAATTTTATTTTTTTTAAAAAATAATCGAATATTTTCAATAATTTTTGCGCGTTGAACTAAATCTTTAATAGAAGCACTAGGTTTCCATGTTTTTTTCATAATACACCTTAAAATTTTTTAAAAAATTAATTTATTATGCATTTATTAACATTTTAATAAACTTTATACATACATTAAATCTTATAAAAAAATGAAAAAAATCGCAATATATCCAGGTACATTTGATCCAATTACATACGGCCATTTAGATATTATAATACGTGCAACTAAAATTTTTGATAATATCATTATTGCTATTTCTAATAATTTAAATAAAAAAACTATTTTTAGTTTAAAAGAAAGAATAGAATTAACAAAATTAGCTACGTTAAACCTAAAAAACATTAAAAAAATAATTGGTTTTAATGATTTACTTGCAAATTTAGCAAAAAAAGAAAAAACTAACGTTTTAATTAGAGGAGTACGTACAATATTTGATTTTGATTATGAAATTAAATTAGCCGCAATTAATAAGCAAATCTACCCAGATTTAGATAGTATTTTTTTATTATCTTCAAAAGAAGTTTCTTTCATATCTTCTTCTTTCGTCAAAGAAATAGCTAAATATAAAGGAAACGTTAAACCTTATTTACCTAAAGAGATACATTTTGCTTTATTAGAAAAATTTAATAATATTTATAATTAAAAATTTAATATTAAACTAATAGGGTATGTAACATACCCTATTAGTTTATAAAAGAATACTTATATTAATTTAATTAAGGAAATGTGAATATTCCATTATTGGTGAATTACTTTCCGGAGAAAGAATTGCACTAGCACGAACTCCAAATGCACAATATCTTTTAATAGAATTATCATCTGTAGGAGAAATGTCAGATAAATTAGTAACAATCAGCTGAAGCGTTCCATCTTTTAAATGATTAATTTCATAAATATTTCTTGAGTTAGTAATTCTATATTCATTTAATTCGGGATGTTCAGATATTAGTTCAAAATAAGATTTATTTAAAAGTTTCGGACGAGCATATGTAGAAATAAATTTTCGGTCTTCAATATTTGGAACTATTTTTTTAAATTCTCTTATCATATCTTCTTTGTTCGTAGAATAAATCAAATTTCCATCAACAATAAAAAGAGAAGAGTGAAAATCTTCCATAAAATCTTGATTTATTTCATTTACTGGTTTACTTTTTTCAAAAAAAAGTTTTATTTTTTCTTTAATCTTTTCAGGTATGTCAATAGGAATAGAAGATTTTTTAAAATTATTATCTATTTTATTTATTAAATATCTATTAATTATATTATTTTTATTTTCTAAATCAAATTGTTCATTTAAACTTGATAAATACGATTGATTTGAATTATCTATTTTATTAGAGGCTAAATGTAAATCAGGAAAAGTACTTTGATATTCAGGATGCAACGGATTATTATTTAGTTTATTAACTATTTTAATTTTTCCTGTATCTCTAATTTTTTCAATTATAGTATGTATAAAAATTTTTGAAGATTTAATAGTTTCTTTAAGTTCTTTAACGCGTTGCATTAAATCATTAATAATATCATTGTCTGATTTTTTTGGTGGTGCAGGTGGTGTTGATTTTTTTATTATCGAATAGAATATGTTTGAAATAAAATCACAACTAGAATTAAAAAGACTTACGGCTTCATTTTTAATTTTCTCAAAAACATTAAAAATGTTACTTTTTATTTTATTAAAGAGGGAGATAATTTGTTTTTTTAAATCTAATTTTTTTAACGTATCTGTAATTGTACTATAAATAGATTTAAATATATTGAGTGAATAATTAAGAAAAGATTGATAAAAAGATCGAATGGAGTCTTTATTTAGAGAGGATTCAGAAAAAGTTTTTTTTTCATAATATCTTCAATAATATTTAAATTATTAAGATCTTCATTTATTTTATTTATTAATTTTATTTCAACATCTTCATAATCATTTTTTTTGTTTACATCGCTTGCATTTAATAAATATAAATCTTTTTCCTTTAAATAAAAAATAGGATTTTGATCATTCTGTGTCTTATTTTTTGTATCTTTTAACACTTTAGAATTGATATTTTTTTTATTTAGTGTTTCATAAAAACGTGTTGGATTTAATTTATCAACTAGAGTAATATTAGATGACATAATTTTTTTTCCTTTTTTTAATTTATTATTTTAGTAAAAAAATTTTAAAAAATATAAATTAAACTTTAAAAAACAAATAAAAAAATAATTTTTTGGTTTATTTTGCTTTAAAAAAATTTTATTTATTCAACAATAATTTGTTTATTAATTAATATAAATAAATATATTTAAAAAAATAAATTACATTGTCTTAATTTGTATATTAATTAGATTTTTCAAAAAGTCAATTATTAATATTAAAAAAATAAAAATATTATGAAAATATATTTAATTTTTAAAGAAAAAAATGAAAGAATAAGGAAATTAATTAATAAATATCATTTAGAGCATGATCAAAATACTTCTATAGCATTAATAATTAATTCTCGTTATTTAGAATTATATGATCGTTCTATGCCTAAAGAAAAATCAATTAAAATTGACTTTATTTCAAAAAAATATAATTATAGATGCATGCATTCAAAAAAAAGTGATTTGTTATATAAAGCTATAGGAATAAAAAAAAATTATTTTCCGTTCATTTTAGATGCAACAGCTGGATGGGGTAAGGACGCGTTTTTTTTATCTTTTTTAGGATGTAAAGTAATTATGATAGAATGCAATCCTATTGTGTCTATTTTATTAGAAGATGCTCTAGAAAGAGCTTATCAAGATAAAAAAAATGGATTTTGGATTAAAAAAAGATTAAATTTAATTTTCGGTAATAGTTTAAATATGTTAAATTTTTCTATTCCTCAACCAGATGTCATTTATTTAGATCCCATGTATCCTGTTAATCAAAAAAAATGTCTTCCGAAAAAAAATATGCAATTTTTAAGAAAAATAGTAACGTTTGATAATCAACCTGAATTTTTATTAAAAATTTCTAGAAAATTAGCTAAAAAAAGAGTAATTGTTAAAAGACCGCGTTATGCAAAATCATTATCTAATGATAAAGTTGATTTTATTATTAAAAATAAAAATTATCGCTTTGATATATATTTTCCATTATAAAAAATAGGAGTACGTTTTTAAAAGTACTCCTATAAAAAAATTAGGTTAATATTATAAAAATTTTATATTAATTTTAAAGAAATCCAATATAAAGAACTAGATAATAACATTGAAACAGGAAGAGTCAATAACCAAGCCAACATAATATTTTTTATAGTACTTATTTGAATTCCAGAACCATCAGCTAACATACTTCCAGCTACAGATGATGATAAAATATGTGTTGTAGATACAGGAATACCTGTGTAACTCGCGATTCCAATAGAAAAAGAAGCAGTTATTTGAGCAGACATAGCTTGAGCATACGTCATTCTTTTTTTTCCAATTTTTTCACCAATAGTTATAACTATACGTTTCCAACCAATCATAGTACCTAAAGATAAAGACAGCGCAATAATTAATATTATCCATGTAGGGGCGTATTCAACTGTTTTAAGTAAATTTTTTTTATTTTTTTCTAAAAAAAATCTTTCTTGATCAGTGATATTTGTAGAAGTTATTATTTTATCAATATCATCTGAAATAAACAGTAAAAGGTGACGTAAACTATTTCTATTTTGTATATTTAAATTATTATAATTATATACATTTTTTAATAAAAATTTAGCACTTTGAATATTTTTGATTGTATTATCAAAATAATAATTAACTGTTAATTTTTTAAATTTATTTTGATAACTACTATGGTTGATTGTTATATAATTTTTAGAAAAATATTTATGCAATATGTTTATTGTATTTCTAGTGCAAACAATTTGTTCTTTAGAAGCATTTAGATTGATTAAAAAACTAGATGGTGCAATTCCGATTAATACAAGCATAATTAAACCAATGCCTTTTTGACCATCGTTTGCACCATGTGCATAGCTCACTCCAATAGATGACAAAATTAAGGAAATTCTAATTAAAAGCGGGGGGCGTTTTTTTTCATCCCTTTTTTCTCTTTCTAATGGAGTCATATGAATTTGATAAAATCGATTGGAGTTTTTTAAAAAAAATCGCAGTAAAAAAATTAAAATTCCAGATGTTATTAATCCAACAATTGGAGAGCAAATAAGAGATAATAAAACATTTGTCATTTTAGGTATATTTAATGCGTTAACCCAAGAAGTACCAGTAATCATGGAATTAGTTAGACCGATACCAATAATCGCACCAATTAAAGAATGTGAGCTTGACGCAGGTAAACAAAAATACCAAGTAGATAAATTCCATAGTATTGCTGCGAATAACATCGAGAAAACCATGGCTAATGCATTTTTTGAATTAGAATTTAATAGTAAATCATTTGGCAGCAAGTGAACGATAGCATACGCAACTGTTAATCCTCCTAAAAAAACCCCTAAAAAATTAAATATACCAGACATTATAACCGCATGATTTGCAGACATTGCACGAGTATAAATTAAAGTCGAAACAGCATTTGCGGTATCATGAAAACCATTAATAGCTTCATAAAGTATAACAAAAAATAATGCTAATAAAATAAATAAACTATGATTCAAATCAGAATAAAAAAGTAAATATAGCATAATCTTTAAGCCATTTTGATGAATTGAACTAAGCTTATTATCTGTGAGAAACTATGTTTGAGGAAAGAAAAATATAAAATTTATTTATAAATATTCAATTTAAAACCTTTTTAATTTTAAGGATAATAATATTCCAAAACATAGAACAACTATAATAAAAATAGAAATTCCAAACCATCTTGAATAAAACCAAAAGAAACCACCAAGTGTACCAAATATACTAGATCCTAAATAATAAAAAAATAAATACAATGAAGTAGCTTGTACTTTATCAGTTTTTACACAAGAACTTACCCAACTGCTTGCAATTGAATGTGCTGCAAAAAAACTACTAGAAAATAACATTAAACCTAAAACAATTATTAAAAAATAATCGTATTGAGTTAATAATATTCCAAAAATCATTATTAATAATGATATTATTAAGATATTACTACGATTAAATTTATTTGCTAATGCACCAGCCTTAGGTGAACTATATACTCCAGTTAAATAAATGGCAGATAATAATCCTATTGTAGACTGTGATAAAAAAAAGGGATCTAATATTAATCGATAACTAATATAATTAAATACAGTAATAAAACTACCCATCAATAAAAATCCTATTATAAAAAGAGTGTATAATATTGGATTTTTTAAATGGATATAAAAACTTTTAAAAAATTTTTTATAATTTATTGATATAGGATAAAAATTTTTTGATGATGGTAAAAAATAACAAAATAAAAAAGATGAAAACAAAGAAAAAAATCCAATTATTGCAAGAGACACATTCCAAGAAAAATATTCTGATAAAATACTACTTAATAATCTCCCAACAAAGCCACCTATAGTATTTCCACTGATGTATAACCCAATACAAAAAGATAAATATTTTTTTTCTACTTCCTCAACAATATAAGTCATACCAACTGCTACTACACCACTTAATGCCAGTCCTATAAAAGAGCGAATTATAATAATAGTTGTCCAACTATGTAGCATAGAGCATATAATTGTAAGAATAGCCGCAACTATTAAAGATAGAGACATAATTAATTTTCTACCAATAACGTCTGATAATGAACCAGTAAATAATGCTCCGATCGCCATAGTTGCTGTTGTAGCGGATAAAGATAAACTACTTTCTGTAGCACTCAATAAAAATTCTTTAGAAAAAATTGGCAAAATAGATTGAACGCAGTATAAAATAGAAAAACTAGAAAAACCGCCCAAAAAAAGAGATAAAATAATTTTGTTTATATTTTTTTTTTTAATAACATTTTTTTTTCCAATACTAAATATGTTTTAATAAAAAATTATTTATTAGATATATATATAACCATCAAAAACATGATTAGCTGATCCAGTCATATAGAGCGGTTTTTGAAAACCTTTCCAATTAATAGTCAAACTTCCACCTAATAAATTAACTTTTACGTTATTAGAAAGTAAATTTTTCGCAATACCTACTGCAACTGCTGCACATGCTCCGCTACCACAAGATTGCGTTTCGCCAACATCACGTTCATGAACACGTAGTTTTATATGATTTTTATTTATAATTTCCATAAAACTTACATTTATTCCTTTAGGAAAAATTAAACTTTTTTCTATTTTTCGAGCTATCTTTTTTACTGGAGCATATTTTATAGATTGTACTTGAATAATACAATGCGGATTTCCTATAGATACCAAATTACATAATAAACTTTTATTAAGAAGTTTAGTTGAAAAATCATTGCATGTTTTTTTATTTAAAGTAGATATTTGATCTATTTTAAAATTTGGTTGACCCATATTTACTTGAATTAAATTATTAGATAAAAAATTAATGATTATATTATTTTTTTTAGTGGAAACAATAACTTTTTTTTTATTTGTTAATCCTTTTAATAAAAGAAACAAACCTATGCAACGTGCACCATTACCACACTGTTCTACTTCACTACCATTAGAATTAAAAATACGATAATGAAAATCAAATTCAATATTATACGATTTTTCAACTAATAATAGTTGATCAAAACCTATACCAGTATTTCGATGCGATAATTTTTTAATTATATCTGGAGAAAAAATGAAATCTTGATTAATTAATTCAACAACCATAAAATCATTACCTAAACCATGCATTTTAGAAAACTTTATTTTTTTTTTATTTTTATTTCTTAAAAACATTGCTTTTCCTATTATTTTTTTATTTGAGAAAACCTTTTTAAATAAAAAATGAAATTTTTTATGATATTTTTAGTATTTTACAAAATTGATTATGAATACTTTAATTTTTTATTCAAGGAATATTATTATGACAAAAAAAATAAATTTAAACAAAAAAAATAATAACTTTTATAACTTAATAAATGAACTATTTCTAAAAATAGAAAATAATTTAAATTTATATCTTGATAAGTTTGATATTGATTATGAAATACAAGATTATGTTATAACTATTACTTTTCCTAACAAAAGTATAATTATAGTTAACAAACAAGAATTTTTACAACAAGTCTGGTTAGCTACTAAAATAAACGCATATCATTTTAGTTATAAAAATAATGAATGGATTTGCAATCGCAGTAACGAAAATTTTTGGAAAGTATTTCAAAATTCTTGCTCTATGCAATTAGAAAAAAATTTAATTTTTTATAATGCTTAAAATATACAATAATTATTTTTATATAAAAATATTTCTATATTAATAACAAATATAATATGTTAAATAATACATTAAGAATTGCCACAAGAAGAAGTCCATTAGCTCTAGCTCAAACTAAATATGTACAAAAAAAAATATTATCGTTATATCCAAATTTAAAAATAATATTAGTACCTATTGTGACACACGGTGATAATATTTTAAATAAATCGCTATCTAAAATAGGAGGGAAGGGATTATTTATAAAAGAATTAGAGTTTGCTCTTCTTGATAATAAAGCAGATATTGCTGTTCATTCGATGAAAGATCTCCCGGTGCGTATTACGAAAGAACTACGTTTAATTAGTATATGTAAAAGAGGCAATGCTTTAGATTCATTAGTTTCTAATAACTACGAATCAATTAATCATTTACCAAAAGGAGCAATAATTGGTACATCTAGCCTTAGAAGACAATGTCAATTAATTACTCATCGACCAGATTTAGTAATTTTGCCTTTAAGAGGTAATGTAGAAACAAGAATCGCCAAACTAGATGAAGGAAAATATGACGCAATTATTTTAGCAACAGAAGGATTAAATAGATTGCGATTAAAACATAGAATTTCTCAAATCATACCTGCAGAATTATCATTACCCTCATCTGGACAAGGAGCTATTGGAATACAGTCGAGGCTGCATGATAAAAAAATAATATTTTTTTTATCACATTTAAATGATATTAATACTTTTATAGAAATCAATGCAGAAAGAGCTTTTTGTAAAAAAATAGAATCAGGATGTCAAATTCCTGTAGGAAGTTATGCTATTCTTAGAAAAAATAGAATTTGGTTAAGAGGTTTAATTGGATCACCTGACGGAAAAATAATATTAAGAGGAGAAAGATTTGGTTGTTATAGTACTGCCAAGCAAATGGGATATTCTCTTGCAAATGAATTAATTCGTTATGGAGCAAAAAAAATTCTCAATAACATTAATGTAAAAAAATCATTTTATATATGAAAATACTAATTACAAGACCTTCGCCTGAAGGAGAAAAGTTAACATATAGCCTCAATAATATAGGTATACCGGCATGGCATTTTTCTTTATTTGAATTTTTTCCAAGTATCAGTAAAAAAAGTTTGTCAAAAAAATTTTACGAATTATACACATCGGATGTAATTATAGTATTTTCTAAAAAATCTATTTATTATACTAATTTATTTCTTAAAAAGAATAACTTGCAATGGCCTTCTTATCCAGAATATTATGCTATTGGAAATAGCACAGCATTATTTTTATATAAATACATTAAAAAAAAAATTTTTACTCCTTTAAATATAGAGAATAGTGAAAATCTTTTAAAACTTTTAGAAAACATTGATCTTAATAATTCTAAAATTACTTTATTACAAGGAGAAAAAGGTAGGCAACTAGTAAGGAATAGCCTAAAAAAAAAGGTTTTAATATATCTGTAATTGAATGCTATAAAAAAATTTTTAAAGATTTTAATCAAAATAATGAGATTAAAAAATGGCGCTCTTATAAAATTAATACATTGATAGTAACTAGTGCGGAAATTTTAAAAAAATTAAGCAACAATATTTCTGACATTGATAAAAATGTATGGTTGTTTAAATGTAAAATTTTTGTTGTGGGAAAAAGATTAAGAAACATCGCTGAAAAAATAGGATGGAAAGATATAGTTACTTGTAACTATGCTAATAATCAATCTATTTTAAAAAAAATTTGCCAAAAAACATAAATAAATTAATTTTTGGTCGGCGAAAGAGGATTTGAACCTCTGACCTACTGGTCCCAAACCAGTTGCGCTACCAAGCTGCGCTATTCGCCGTTTTTTATTTGGGGTGGCTAATGGGATTTGAACCCATGACCACTGGAATCACAATCCAGCACTCTACCAACTGAGCTATAGCCACCAAAATTATTTTTTATATTTAAAAAAATTTTATGTTTTCAAATATTGCGCTCGACAGGATTTGAACCTGATACCTCTACTTTCGGAAAGTAGTGCTCTATCCAAATGAGCTACGAGCGCTTTATAATAAAAAACAATTTAAATTTTATGATTAATAATTTGTATTGTCCAGCTTTTTTTATATTTTAAAGAGTAAAAATTTATTTATATTAAATTTTAGTCAATATTTTTTTAATTAAATATTAAAATAGTCATTATTTAATATAAAAATTTTCATATTTTATGAACGTTTCATCATATCAAAAAATTCATCATTAGTTTTAGTCATAGACAATTTATTTAACAAAAATTCCATAGCATCTATTTCACTCATAGGATGAATAATTTTTCTTAAAATCCACATTTTTTGAAGTTCATCTGGAAGAGTTAATAATTCTTCTTTTCTCGTTCCTGATCTATTATAATCGATAGCTGGAAAAACACGTTTTTCTGCTATCTTTCTTGATAAAGGAAGCTCCATATTACCTGTTCCTTTAAATTCTTCATAAATTACTTCATCCATTTTTGAGCCAGTATCTACTAACGCGGTAGCAATAATTGTTAAACTACCTCCTTCTTCAACATTGCGAGCTGCCCCGAAAAATCTTTTAGGCCTATGTAATGCATTTGCATCTACACCTCCTGTTAAAACCTTTCCAGAAGCAGGAACTACAGTGTTATAAGCACGTGCCAAACGAGTGA
This sequence comes from Buchnera aphidicola (Melanaphis sacchari), assembly GCF_003096055.1. NCBI lineage: Bacteria > Pseudomonadati > Pseudomonadota > Gammaproteobacteria > Enterobacterales > Erwiniaceae > Buchnera > Buchnera aphidicola. The sequence goes on along the minus strand of NZ_CP029161.1, from coordinate 13,810 downwards.
TAGAATCTAATAATATAATTACGTCTTTTTTATGCTCTACTAATCGTTTTGCTTTTTCAATAACCATTTCAGCAACTTGAACATGTCTTGATGCGGGCTCATCAAAAGTAGAAGCAACCACTTCTCCTTTTACTAATCTTTGCATTTCTGTTACTTCTTCAGGTCTTTCATCAATTAATAGTACCATCAATACACAGTCTGGATGGTTATATGCTATACTTTGTGCAATATTTTGGAGTAATATAGTTTTTCCAGCTTTAGGGGGTGCTACAATTAAACCTCTTTGCCCTCGTCCAATAGGTGATGCTAAATCTAATACTCTTGCTGTTAAATCCTCAGTAGAACCATTACCACGTTCCATTCTTAATCTAGAATTTGCATGCAAAGGTGTTAAGTTCTCAAATAAAATTTTACTTCTTGCATTTTCAGGTTTGTCATAATTAACTTTATTAACTTTTAGTAGAGCGAAATATCTTTCACCTTCTTTAGGGGGTCTTATTTTTCCAGAAATAGTATCTCCAGTGCGCAAATTAAATCTACGAATTTGACTTGGAGAAACATATATATCATCAGGACCAGCTAAATAAGAACTATCAGCAGAACGTAAAAAACCAAATCCATCTTGTAATATTTCTAATACACCATCTCCAAATATATCTTCTCCACTTTTTGAATGCTGTTTAAGGATGGCAAAAATAATATCTTGTTTACGCATACGCGCTAAATTTTCCAACCCCATTTTTTCACCAAGAGTAATTAATTCAGAAACTGTCATATTTTTAAGTGCGGTAAGATTCATAATGGTGGGTTCTTAGTAAAATCGGGGTAAATCTTGAAATGATATAGTTAAACATAATTTATAAAATTTTTATGTTTGTTAAAAAAAATTTTCATAAAATTAAATTTAATTTATTTTTAAAAATTAATTAAGTATTTTGTAAATTTATGAAATAAATTGCATGCTTTCATCTAAAAACTCTTTAAGCTGTAATTTAGATAAAGCCCCAACTTTAGTAGCAAGAACTTCACTATCATGAAATAGTAATAACGTAGGAATACCTCTTACAGAATATTTGGGAGCTGTTTTCGGATATTTTTCAATATTTATTTTTCCAATAACTATTTTATCGCAATATTCATCTGCTATTTCCTCTAAAATAGGAGCTAATATTTTACATGGATTACACCATTCTGCCCAAAAATCAACTAATATAAAACCTTTTGATTTCAAGACTTTCTCTTCAAAATTTTGATCAGTTAGTTCAATTATTTTATTCATTTTATTATTTTACTCACGTGAAAAGAAATTGAAATAAACAAAATTTAGATTTATTTAAATTAAAACATTATAATATCATTTTTAAGAATTTATTTAAACTAAAATTAAATAATTTTAATAGGTTAAATATTTAATGTTTTTAAAAAAATTTTATTTTTTATATTTTTTTAAAAAAAGTAGGAATTTTTATCTTGAATGTATTTTTGATCCCATTCAATATCTTCTTCAGGTAACTCAAATAAAAATCTGCTAGGTACTGTATTAATTATTTGTCCATATTGAATTCTTTTTTGACATAGTGTAAAAAACAATTGTTTTTTTGCCCTTGTCATTCCAACGTAAGTTAATCTTCTTTCTTCTTCGATATCATTATTATTAATACTTTTTATATTAGGTAATATACCTTCATTCATTCCAATGATAAACACTGAAGGAAACTCTAATCCTTTAGATGCATGCAAAGTCATTAGCTTAACTTGATTTAAGTTATTATTTTTTATTTTATGATCTGCAATATTTTGTAATTTTATTTTTTTCATAATTTGCAATAAAGTTAAAGGTTTATCACAATCGTTTCCTTTCAACATTTCTTTTAACCAATTTGATAATATTTTAATATTATCAACGCTTAATTGAATTCTTTTGGGTTCTTTTAACGTTTTAGATAACCATGATATGTACTTAGTATCTGTAATAATTTCACTTAATAAAATAGATGGATTTAAATATGAAGTTTCAATTTTTTTTTGTATCCAAGAAATAAAAGTTTCTATTTTTTTAAAAGTTTTGATTGAAAATATTTCTTTTATTTTTATATTTTTACTAGCTTCAAAAAGATTTTTTTTGTTTTGAATGGACCATTGTTCTAATTTATTTAATGTTACTAATCCTATACCGCGATGTGGAGTATTAATAATTTTTAAAAATGCATAATTATCATTTGGATTAGTAATTACGCGCAAGTAATTTAATAAAATTCTAATTTCAGGACGAGAAAAAAATGATGTATAATTAGAAATTACATACGGAATATTTTTTTTTAAAAATATTTTTTCAAGAATTTGAGATTGATGTTTTCCTCGATATAATATAGCATGATCTTCATATGGTATTTTTTTAAAAAAATTTTGATATATTATTTTTTTTGCTATTTTTTCTGCTTCCATTTCTTCATTTTCTGCGATAATAATTTTTATTTTATTGCCGTATTTTAAAGTAGAAAATAAATTTTTTTTAAAATAATGTGAATTATTAGAGATTAATTTATTTGCAGCCTTAAGTATCCTTCCATAAGAACGATAGTTTTGCTCCATTTTTATAACTGTTAAAGCAGGAAAATCTTTTTTCAAAAAAAATATGTTTTGAGGCTTTGCTCCTCGCCATGAGTATATTGACTGATCATCATCTCCTACTAATGTAAAATTAGAATTCATATTAGTCAGTATTTTAATTAATTCGTATTGGCTATTATTTGTATCCTGATATTCGTCTACTAATAAATATAAAATTTTATTTTGCCAACGATTTCTTATTGTTTTATTTTTTTTTAATAATTGAGTTGGTATACAAATTAAATCATCAAAATCTAATATATTCGATTCATTTAAATATGTAGTATATTTTTTATACAAATCCGCAAAATTTTTTTCTTCATGAGAATTTGCTAACGATCTAGCTTTCAGTGGGGTAAGAAATTTATTTTTCCAATATGAAATCATAAAAATTAATTTTTTTAAAAAAAATATATCATTTTTTATATTTTTTTTAATTAGTTTTTTAATTAAATTTATTTGATCTTGTTCATCAAAAATAGAAAAATTTAAATTAAAATTTAAATAGATAATTTCTTTTTTTATGATTTCTAATCCTAAAGAATGAAATGTTGAAATAATAATATCTCTAATCTGCAAGGAATTCAAATGTTTTAAAAGACGCATTCTTATTTCATGAGCAGCTTTATTAGTGAATGTAACTGCAATAATATTCTTAGGTTTGTAATGACATTTTTGTATTAAATAAATAATTTTTTTAATAATAACTTTTGTTTTTCCAGATCCAGCCCCTGCTAATATTAAACAGGGGCCACTAGTAAATTTTACAGCATTTTTCTGTACAAAGTTAAGAGACATCATAATTAAATTTAATGATTTGATATGAGTGAAATAATTAATTTTTTCAGATGATACATATATATGCATATATATGTATATTATTTTGCTACTGCAATTTCTTTCATTTCTTTCATATAATTTCTTAATTTACGACCAATAATTTCAACAGGATGATTACGGATACTTTCGTTGATTTGATATAATTCGAGATTATTTAATGATTTTTTAGACAACGAAGAACCTAAACTATTTTTTTCAATAGTTGTAATAAATTTCTTTAAAATAGGATACGCAGATTTTGTAAAAAGATAGCTACCATATTCAGCAGTATCAGAAATAACCATATTCATTTCGTATAATTTTTTTCTTGCAATTGTATTAGCGATTAACGGTAATTCATGTAATGATTCATAATAAGCTGATTCATGCATAATGCCTGCTTCTATCATAGTTTCAAAAGCTAATTCAACACCAGCTTTTAATAAGGCTACCATAAGTGTTCCATGATCGTAATATTCTTGTTCAGATATTTTTTCAGAATGATGAGAAGATTTTTCAAAAGCCGTATTTTTTATTTCTTCACGCCAGTTTAATAAATTTTTATCATTATTAGACCAATCTTTCATCATTTGTTCGGAAAAATAACCCGAAATAATATCATCCATATGTTTTTTAAATAATGGTTTTAATATTTTTTTGACCTCATTGCAAATTTTAAAGGCTCGTATTTTCGATGTATTAGAAAGCCTATCCATCATTAAAGTGATACCTCCGTGTTTCATAGATTCTGTTATAGTTTCCCAACCATATTGTATTAACTTAGAAGAATAAGAAGGATTATTTTTATCATCAATTAATTTTTCATAACATATTAATGATGCTGTTTGTAACATACCGCATAAAATAGTTTGTTCGCCCATTAAATCTGATTTTACTTCTGCTACAAATGAAGACTCTAATACACCTGCACGATGTCCTCCTGTTGAATAAGCCCAAGCTTTTGCTATTTCTAAACCTATTTTATTTGGATTATTTTCAGAATGTACAGCGATTAATGTAGGAACGCCAAAACCTCTTTTAAATTCTTCTCTTACTTCTGTACCCGGACATTTCGGTGCTACCATTATTACTGTTATATCTTTTCGTATAATTTCACCAGATTCTACAATGTTAAAACCATGTGAATAACCTAAACACGAGTTTTTTTTCATTAATTTTTGCAATTCTTTTACAACATTTTCATGCTGTTTATCTGGAGTTAAATTAATTACTAAATCAGCTTTTGGTATCAATGATTCGTAATCATTTACTTCAAAATTGTTTTCAACAGCATTCGACCAGGATTTATTTTTTTTTAAAATACTACTTTTTTTTAAAGCATAAGAGATATCTAATCCAGAATCTCTCATATTTAATCCTTGATTTAGACCTTGTGATCCACATCCTATAATAACTATTTTTTTATTTTTTAGGATTTTATTTTTATCTTTAAATTCATCTCTTTTCATAAAACGACATTGTCTAATTTCATTAATTTTTTTACGAAAACACAATCTATTAAAGTAATTCATTTAGATATCCTTAATTTTTGAAATTATTTTAAGAAATAATTTTCTTAAACATTAAGTTTTTTTTTGTTTCTTATTGCGCCTGTATCAGCACTAGTAGCAAAATGTGCGTAAAATTTTAATGCTGAAGAAATATATCTTTTTCGATTTTTAGGTTTATATGCTTTTAAACCTTTTGAATTTTCATTTAAAATGCGGTTATTTAATTCTTCTTCAGTAATGTTTAGGTGAATAGTTTTTTGATAAAGATCAATTTTAATATTATCACCGTTTTTAACTAAAGCTATTACACCTTTATTTGCTGCTTCCGGTGAAATATGACCGATAGATAACCCTGAAGTTCCACCGGAAAATCGACCGTCTGTAATTAATGCGCATTTTTTATCTAAATTCATAGATTTTAAATATGTTGTAGGATATAACATTTCTTGCATTCCTGGCCCCCCTTTTGGGCCTTCATATCGAATTACTACAACATCTCCAGGTATTATTTTTTTTGATAAGATAGCTGTTACCGCTTCTTCTTGACTTTCATATACTTTAGCAGTACCAGAAAAAATATAATTTTCTTGATTTACACTTGCTGTTTTAATTATACAACCGTTTTTTGCTAAATTTCCATATAGCACAGATAAACCACCATTTTTATTGTACGCATTGTTACAAGATCTGATACATCCGTTAACGCGATCTTTATCCAATTCTTTCCATCTAAAATCTTGAGAATACGGTTTAGTTGTACGTATACCTCCTGGTCCTGCATGAAACATTTTTATTATATTTTGATCATTTGTACTTAGAATGTCATATTTATTTAATGTTTCCTCTAAAGTTAATTCTAGTACATTTTTTGTTGTTTTATGGAGCAGATTAAAACGATTTAACTCGCCTAATATTCTCATTACACCACCTGCACGATGTACATCCTCAACGTGATACACAGTACTACTTGGCGCCACACTGCAGATATGAGGAATTTTTTTAGAAAGACTATTAATATCAGACATTGTAAAGTGAACATTTCCTTCTTGCGCTGCTGCTAATAGATGCAAAATAGTATTGGTAGAACCTCCCATAGAAATATCTAAAGACATTGCATTTTCAAAAGATTTTTTATTAGCTATAGATCGAGGTAACACTTGTTTATTGTTTTTTTCATAGTAATTTTTTGTAATTTTTACTATAATTTTTCCGGATTTTTCAAATAATTTTTTACGATCAATATGTGTAGCAAGCAATGTACCGTTTCCTGGTAGAGCCAATCCCATTGCTTCTACTAAGCAATTCATAGAATTAGCAGTGAACATTCCAGAGCAAGAACCACACGTAGGACACGCAGACATTTCAATTTCTTTTACAAAAGCATCTGATTTATTTGGATTTCCTGAATAAATAATTGCATCTACTAAATCTAATTTTTTTAATTTTTTTTGACCTTGAATTTTTCCAGCTTCCATTGGTCCTCCTGATACGAAAACCGATGGTATATTTAAGCGCAATGATGCCATTAACATAGCTGGAGTTATTTTATCACAATTAGAAATACAAATCATCGCATCGGCGCAATGAGCATTGACTACATATTCTATTGAGTCAGCAATTAATTCACGCGAAGGCAAAGAATAAAGCATTCCTGAGTGCCCCATTGCTATTCCATCATCTATTGCAATAGTATTAAATTCTTTTGGAACTCCACCTGATTTTTTTATTGTTTTTGAAATTATTTTTCCAACTTCTTGCAAATGAATATGGCCTGGTACAAACTGAGAAAAAGAATTAACTACGGCAATAATAGGTTTTTTAAAATCTTCGTCATTCATTCCTGTAGCACGCCATAAAGATCTAGCTCCTGACATATTTCTTCCATGAGTCGTTGTAAAAGAACGATACTTTGGCATTTTCTGGCTCCAAAAAAATATTAATATTAGCTTTATTGCTATAATATTTTATAGAAATTTTATATTTTTTATTCTAGGATTTATATGTGTAATGTGTAATATATAATAATCGATTGATATTGTTTATTAAAAAAACAATTTTTTTGAAATAATTATTTTTAAAAAAAATATAATGAAAGAAATTAATTGGCAGGGGTGGAAGGACTTGAACCTACAACTTTCGGTTTTGGAGACCGATGCTCTACCAAATTGAACTACACCCCTATTGAATTTTTAAAAATAATTATATTCTTAATTAAACAAAAAGTCTAGTTTGTATTTTATATATTTTTTTTGATTTTTTAATAAATTTTTTCTAAAGATCAGAATATTTGTGCCAAAAAAAAATTTTATAATTTTTAAGGTAATAATGTATGAAAACTCCAATTTATTTAGATTATGCCGCAACAACTCCGGTAGAATTAAAAGTTGCAAAAAAAATGATGAATTATTTAACAATAGATGGAATTTTTGGAAATTCAGCTTCTCGATCCCATAAATTTGGTTGGGAAGCTGAAGAAGCGGTTGATATTGCACGAAATGAAATATCCGAATTAATTGGTGCAGATTCTCGTGAAATTGTATTCACATCTGGTGCTACTGAAGCGAATAATTTAGCAATTAAAGGTATTGCTTATTTTCATAAAAAAAAGGGTAATCATATCATCACAAGTAAAACAGAACACAAATCTGTATTAGATACTTGTAGATATTTAGAAAGTGTAGGTTTTTCAATTACTTATCTTACACCTAAAAATAATGGAATTATTGATTTAAGCGATTTAAAGAAAAATATAAAAAAAAATACTATCTTAATTTCTATCATGCATGTAAATAATGAGACTGGAATTATACAAGATATTAACAATATATCTAAAATTTGTCGATCTAATGATATTTTTTTTCACGTAGACGCTACGCAAAGTGTCGGAAAAATTCCTATTAATTTAAAACATTCTTCCATAGATTTGATGTCATTTTCAGCTCATAAAATATATGGACCTAAAGGTATTGGTGGTTTATATGTTCGTAGAAAACCACGCGTTCGTTTATCAGCCTTGTTACACGGCGGTGGACACGAAAGAGGTATGCGTTCGGGCACTTTGCCTGTTCATCAAATTGTCGGTATGGGAGAATCATGTAAAATAGCTAAGAAAAAAATAAAGGATGATTTTATTTATTTAAATCATTTAAAAAATATTCTTTGGAATGGAATTAAAAATATTGAAGAAGTTTATTTAAATAGTGATTTACAACAAGGTGCACCTCATATTTTAAATGTGAGCTTTAATTACGTCGAAGGCGAATCTTTAATTATGGCATTAAAGGATTTAGCAATTTCTTCTGGTTCAGCTTGTACATCTTCTAGTTTAGAACCTTCTTATGTTTTAAGAGCTCTTGGTATCAAAGACGAACTAGCGCATAGTTCCATTCGATTTTCTATTGGAAGATTTACTACTGAAGAAGAAATCAATCATACTATTTCTTTAGTTCATAAATCTATTCATAAATTGCGCGAACTTTCACCATTATGGGAAATGTTTAAATCAGGAGTTGATTTAAATAGTATAGAGTGGGATCATAATTAAAATGTAACAAAATTTTATATAGGTAATTAAAATGGCATATAGTAAAAAAGTTATGGATCATTATGAAAATCCTCGGAACGTTGGTTCTTTTTCTAATTCTGATACAAATGTAGGTAGTGGATTAGTAGGTGCGCCAGCGTGTGGTGATGTAATGAAATTACAAATTAAAGTTAATGATGAAGGAATTATTGAAGATGCGTGTTTTAAAACTTATGGTTGCGGTTCTGCAATAGCTTCTAGTTCACTGGTAACAGAATGGATAAAAGGAAAATCTATTACAGAAGCACAAGAAATTAAAAATACTAGCATAGCAGAGGAATTAGAATTACCACCAGTAAAAATTCATTGTTCCATCTTAGCAGAGGATGCAATTAAAGCAGCAGTAGAGAATTATAAAAATAAAAAAAATAATAGTTAATTTTTTTAAAATTATGTTGAAAGAATAATTTCTTTCAACATTTAATACTTTTTTTACTTAAACTTTATAAGATTAAATTTAATTAGATTTATATGATTTAAGATTTAGGTGATTTATGGATTACTTTTCATTATTTAATTTAAAAAAAAAATTTAAAATTGATAAAGAATTGCTTACTCAAAACTTTTACAAATTACAATTAAAATTTCATCCTGATTTATTTATCAGTAAATCTGAACACGAAAAAAAAATAGTTCTTAAAAAATCTATAAAAATTAATCAAGGTTATACAACTTTAAAAGATTCATTAAGTAGAGCATTGTATCTTCTTTCTTTAAATGGTTTAAAGATTAGCCAAGAAAAAATATCATTTTATAATCAAGATTTTTTAAAAAAATATTTTTCTTTTTATGAAGAATTAGATTTTTTAACTAAAAATACCGTAGATAAAGAAAAAATTAAAATTTATTTAAAAAAAATACAAAAAAAAATAAAAAGTTACGAAGATATTATTGAGGTAGAATTTAATAAAAAAAATTGGGACAAATTTATTCAAGCAGTTATTAAATTGCGTTTTTTTAAAAATATGCAAACTCGTTTAAAAACTAACAATATTATTTTATACAGATAAATTAGGATTTTCTAAATGATTTCTTTGAAAGAAAAATTTGATAATAAATTAGTTTTAGGTATTGATTTTGGAACAACATATTCCCTTGTATCTTCAATAAGAAATAGACGTATAACTTTATTAAAAGATGAAAATAAATGTTATTTATTGCCTTCAGTTATATACTTTAATAAAGATAAATTTTTGATTGGAGCAGAAGCTGAAAAAAAAATTATTGAAGATCCAACAAATACAATTATTTCAGTAAAACGTTTAATTGGACGTTCTATTAATTTTATTGAAAAACAATTTCCTAATTTACCTTATATTATACATAGAAGTGAAGATGGAGGTATTTTTTTTCATACTAATGCTGGTATTTTCACTCCTATTGATATTGTGAGTAAAATATTAGAATATTTAAGAAGGAGAGCATGTTATGCATATGATCAAGAAATTCGATCAACTGTTATTACAGTACCTGCATATTTTAATAATATCCAAAGAGAATCAATTAAAAAAGCCGCAATATTAGCGCAAATGAAATTGATTAGATTATTAAACGAACCTACATCTGCTGCTATTGCATATGGTCTACAGGAGAAAAAACAGGGGATAATAATTGTATATGATTTAGGAGGAGGGACTTTCGATGTATCTATATTAAAATTAAATCAAGGTGTTTTTGAAGTTTTAGCAACGAGTGGGGATGCAAATTTAGGAGGCGATGATTTTGATTTATGTTTATTAAAATACATTTCTAAGAAATTAAATTTGTCTAATGAAAATGATAAATTTTTTCAATCGTTATTACTTCAAAAATCAAAAGAAATTAAAATAAAACTAAGTCAATGCGAGAAAGTAAAAATAGATTTTTTTGATTATCATGAAACAATTCATCGTGATGAATTTAATGCAATTACCCTACATTTAGTTCAAAAAACATTGCTTATTTGTTCTAATATTTTAAAAGAAATTGATTTAAAAAAAGAAAGTATTCAAGAAGTTATTATGGTCGGAGGATCTACGCGTATTCCTATAGTTTACGAAGAAGTTCAAAAATTTTTTAATAAACCTTTATTAACAACTATTAATCCAGATCAAGTAGTTGCAATAGGCGCTGCTATTCACGCTAATATGCTTATGCAAAATAGTTATTATAAAAAAACGTTATTATTAGATGTTGTTCCTTTATCATTAGGTATTGAAGTTATGGGCGGTGTAGTAGAAAAAATTATTTTTAAAAATACATCTATACCAATTTCGAAAACAAAAGAATTTACAACTTTTAAAGATAATCAAACTGCTATTTTAATTCATGTATTGCAAGGAGAGCAAGAACTTGTTCAGGATTGTATTTCTTTATCACGTTTTGTATTAAAAGGTATTCCACCTCAAAAAGCTGGAAAAATTCGTATTTTAGTTACATTTGAAATTGATACAGACGGATTAATTAATATAACAGCTTCAGAAAAGTATACTCAAAAAGAAAAAAAAATTCAAATTGATAACAATATTTTTAGTATATAAAATACTATATATCTTTATATTAAAACTTATAAAATTAACTGAGATTAAATGATGCCTAAAATTTTATTTTTACCGCATAAACTTATTTTGCCTAAAGGTGCAATTTGTGAATGTAAAAAAGGTGAAACAATTTTAAATGTTGCATTAAATAATAATATTTTATTAGAACATGCATGTGAAAAATCTTGTGCTTGCAGTACTTGCCATTGCGTTATTAGAAAAGGTTTTCATTCTCTTTCAGGCTGGTCTGAAAAAGAAGATGATGTTTTAGATAAAGCTTGGGGCTTAGAATCTACAAGTCGATTAAGTTGCCAAGCTATTATTGGCGATGATGACATTGAAGTAGAGATACCTTTATATAATGCAAATTATACTGGAAATTAATTATTTTTTTTAAAAATATAGGGATTTTTTGTTTCTTTAAATTCTATTTGTATAGGTATTCCATTCATATTAAGTGCGTTATAAAAATATTTTTTTAAATATTTTTTATAAGATAATGATAAATATTTTACTTGGTTTCCATGTACAATAATCTTAAATGGATTAGAGCTTCCTAAATGGGCATATTTTAGTTTTATTCGGCGTCCATGTATAATGGGAGGTCGATGCCTTTGAATTGCTGAATACATAGTTTTTACAAGTAATGAAGTAGCAATTTTTTTTTGAGATTTTTGGAAAATTTTATTTATAGATTTAAATATTTTTGATAATCCTATTTTATGCAATGCTGATATAAAATGTATTTCAGAAAAAATATGATTTTCTAACTGTTTTCTTATTAATTTTTTTAATATTTTTTTTTCTAATTTATTTATTAAATCCCATTTGTTTATTACTATGATTACAGGTTTTCCACATTTTTCTATTATATTTGCTAATGTTAAATCTTGATTAGATATTTTTAATGTTGCATCTATTATTAATAGAGAGATATTGGTTTTTTCAATATTTTTTAGTGTTTTAATTATAGAAATTTTCTCTATTTTATTTTTAGAATGTCTTTTTTTAGAAATTCCAGCAGTATCTATAAAAGTATAGTTTTTTTTATTATGATCAATAGATATTGGTATACTATCCAATGTTGTACCAGGAATATGAGAGGTAATTAATCTTTCTTGTTTTAAAATAGAATTAATTAAAGTAGATTTGCCAACATTCGGTTTTCCTATACATGAAATTTTTATTATTTTTTTTGGGATTTTTGGATGTATTTGACTATTTTTTTTTAATTTTTTAGGATCAAATTTTGATTGAATCCAAGGAGTTAAGTATTTTTTAATAAGAGTATTAATTCCTTGGTTATTACTTGCAGAAATTTTTGCGTTTTCTATAAATCCTAAGGAGTAAAATTCATTTATTTTAGATATATCTTTTACTCCGTCTATTTTATTAATAATTAGGATAATTTTTTTTTCATATTTTCTAATTTCTTTTGATATTTCATATTCTTGCGCCATAACCCCATCACGTGCACTTACAAGAAATAAAATTAAATCACATTCTTTAATTGCAATTAATGTTTGTTTGTATGTTTCTTTTTTTATCTTTTCTAATTCAAAATCAAATCCTGCAGTATCAATTATAGTTATTTTATTTTTTTTTAGATAAAATGAACTGTAATTTCGATCTCTAGTAAGATTAGGTTGATTGTTTACTAATGCGTTTCTTTTTTGCGTTAAGACGTTAAATAAAGTGGATTTTCCAACATTAGTACGTCCTATTAAAGCGATGATAGGTAGCATTTATTTTAACTCTTTTGATTGTATTATTTTAATTAAGATGCATTTGCATTTATTTGCTTTGCATGATTAATTTTCATTTTAACTAATTCTTTAAATGCATCAGACTTTTCAAATTTTTTACTTTTTTCCCATGATTTTATAGCTTTCTGTATGTCTTTTTTTTCTATAAAAATATCTCCTTTTAAATTTTCTACTATACTTATCCAATTTTTATTATTAATTTTTTCCAAAGTTTTTATTGCATCTTTATTTTGTTTTTTTTGAATCTGAATTTTAGCAATTCTTAAGTTTAAAATGTTTTTTAAGTTTTCTTCTTTAGTGTATTTTAAACTGTTATTTAATTGGTCTAAAGCTTTATCTAAGTTATTATTTAAAATGTATTTTTTAGCTAAAGAAAATGATGCTAAAGTGCCATAAATATTTTTGTTATCTAATATAAATTGTTCTGCTTCATTAAAATTTTTAATATTTTTCTGATTTATTTTTTGTTGTATTTCTTCGTATTTTAAATATTTCATATCAATTTTTTTTTCTATATTTAAACTATTTTTATTAATATGGTTTTTAAACCAAAAGAAACAAAATATTATTAAAAATAATATAATGAGGAAAATAATTTTTTTAATTGAAATATTTTTTTTTATTTGGTTAGATTGAATTAAATGCATCTTAAATAGTCCTTTTGTTTAAATTTTTAGTTTTATTGTATAAATTTAACTTAAATATTATTATAAATTTAATTTTTTGTTGCATTGAAAGCAATATTTTTTATTTTTTTTTGTTTATTTTAAAAAAATAATAACATATATAAAAGTTATTAATATAAAAAACATGAATTGTGCACAGTTAATTAATTTAATAAGTACTTGAATTATCAACATTAAATGTGAGTTATCCACAGATTTTATGTTTCCTAATAATAATAATAATTATTATTATCTTTTATCTTTTATCTTTTATCTTTTATCTTTTATCTTTTATCTTTTATCTTTTATCTTTTATCTTTTATCTTTTATCTTTTAT